>JAXDIL010000137.1:0-3539 GCA_034664005.1 Thermoleophilaceae bacterium
TCGGACGCGGTTCCCGGCCTGACGACCAAGGTGCGGCTCACGCCCGACCGGCTCGGCAGCTACCAGGTGGTCTGCGCCGAGCTCTGCGGCCTCGGCCATTCGACGATGCGCACGCCCGTGCGGGTGGTGCCCCAGGCTCAGTTTGCCTCCTGGGTCAAGAAGCAGAACGGCGGAGGTGGCGGCGGCGGAGGCGGTGGCGCCGCCAAGAAGCCCGACGGCAAGCAGGTCTTCCTGTCGAACGGCTGCGGGTCCTGCCACGCGCTCGCCGACGCCGGCACCAGCGGCGCGGTGGGCCCCAAGTTCGACGACCTGGCGGCTCAGGCCGCCAAGTTCGGCAAGACCCGAGGCCAGACGCCGGCGCAGTACGTCAAGCAGTCGATCGAGTCGCCCAACGCATTCGTCGTGCCGCGCTTCCCCAAGGGCGTGATGCCGGCCAACTTCAAGGACCAGCTCTCGACTGAGCAGATCGACGCGCTCGTGAGCTACCTTCTGCGCGTGAGCGGAGGGAAGGGCAAGTGAGCGTCGCCGTCCAGCAGGAGCGCCCGCCCTCGGCGCCTGGGCGCCCGGACGGCCTCTGGCCCAAGATCAAGGGGCCGGGTTGGTACCGCGTGGCCGTGATGGTCCCGCTCGGCTTCGCGTTCTCCGCCGGCCTGGACATCCTGATCCGCGCCCTTTATGGCTGGGATCCGGTGGTCAAGTGGGACGCGATCATCACGGTCGCGCTGATCGCCATGCCGCTGTTCTTCCTCGTCGGAATCGGCTGCTTCGACTACTGGTTCCACTGGGCCTCCGGACGCCCCACCCGCCCCGAGGACCACTCGAGCCACGGCGCCTACTCCTGGAAGGACTACTTCCGGGTCAACACCGACCACAAGGTCATCGGGATCCAGTACATCGTCACGACCTTCTTCTTCTTCATCGCCGGTGGACTGATGGCGATGGTCATGCGCGCGGAGCTCGCCCAGCCGGGCACGCAGTTCGTGGACCCGAACACCTTCAACGGCCTGTTCTCGGTGCACGCCTCGCTGATGATCTTCCTGTTCATCATCCCGGTCTTCGCCGGGATCGCGAACTACGTGATCCCGCTCATGATCGGCGCGCCGGACATGGCCTTCCCGCGCCTGAACGCGCTGTCGTTCTGGATGCTGCCGGCGGCCGGCGTGATGATGCTGGCGTCCTACTTCGCCGAGGGCGGCGCGTTCGCCACCGGCTGGACCGCCTACGCGCCGCTGTCCACGGACACCCCGATGGGCCAGCAGTTCTTCACGGTGGGCGTGCAGTTCGCGGGCGCGTCATCGATAGCGACCGCGCTGAACTTCCTGGTCACGATCATCACCATGCGCGCGCCGGGGCTCACGTTCTGGCGCATGCCGCTGCTCGTGTGGGCCAACTTCACGACCTCGCTGCTCGTGGTGATCGCCACGCCCTTCATCGCCGGCTCACAGTTCTTCGTGCTGCTGGATCGGACGATCGGCACGCACTTCTTCGACCCGGGCCAGGGCGGCGACGTGCTCATGTACCAGCACGTCTTCTGGTTCTACTCGCACCCAGCCGTCTACATCATGATGCTGCCCGGCTTCGGGATCATCAGCGAGGTCATCTCGACACACGCGCGCAAGCCGGTGTTCGGCTATCGGATGATGGCGTTCTCGCTGGTGGCGATCGTGATCCTCGGGTTCACGGTCTGGGCGCACCACATGTTCGTGTCGGGGATGCAGAGCTGGATCCGCGTCCCGATGATGATCACGACCATGCTGATCGCGGTGCCGACGGGGATCAAGATCTTCTCCTGGCTCGCCACGCTCTGGAGAGGCGTGATCCACCTGCGAACACCGATGCTGTTCGCGCTCGGCTTCATCACCATGTTCACGCTCGGCGGGATCAGCGGGATCATGCTGGCGGTCGTGCCGTTCGACATCCACGTGTCGGACACGTACTTCATCGTCGCCCACATCCACTACGTGCTGTTCGGCGGCTCCGTGTTCACGATCTTCGCCGGGATCTACCACTGGTTCCCGAAGATGACGGGCCGGATGTACGACGAGGGGCTCGGGAAGCTCCACTTCTGGATGTCGTTCGTCTTCTTCAACCTCACCTTCGGCCCGATGCACCTCGTGGGCATCGACGGCATGCCGAGGCGGGTGGCCGACTACGCCGAGCAGTTCGCGACCTGGAACGCGATCATCTCGATCTCGGCGTTCATCTTCGGCGCTTCGTTCCTGATCTTCCTCTACAACATGATCGCCTCGTGGCGGCATGGCCCGGCCGCCGAGGGCAATCCCTGGCGCGCCCACTCGATCGAGTGGCAGGTGTCCTCGCCGCCGCCGATCTTCAACTTCGACGAGATCCCGACGGTGGTCGGCGGCCCCTACGAGTACGGCGTGCCGGGCGCGGTGCACGCGGTCTTCAAGGACAAGCAGCCCGCGGGCGCGCAGACGGACGCGGTGCCGGCACCCGCAGGCGGAGGCGGCGCTCCCCCGCCGGTTGACCTGTGAAGCGCGTCCTCGTCGTCGCCAACGAGACGGTCGCGGGGAAGCCGCTGATCGACGCCGTGCGCCGCCGCGCCGACGGCGACGAGGTGCAGGTCCACGTGATCAGCCCCCAGAACCAGCCGAAGCACGGCTACGTGATCTACGACGAGCACGTGCGCGACGCGGCTCAGAACCGTCTCGAGATGACCCTGGCGCTGCTCCGCGAGGCCGGCATACAGGCCGACGGCGAGGTGATGGACCCGGACCCCTACTCGGCGGTCATGGACGCGCTTGGCGACCAGGACTACGACGAGATCGTGATCTCGACCCACCCGGAGACACGCTCGGGCTGGCTCCGGCAGGGCCTCGTGGACCGCGTGCAGCGCGCGACCCGGCGCCCCGTGGAGCACGTGGTGGTGGACCTCGACGCCGAGCGCGACGACGTGAAGCGCACGCTGGTCGTCGCGAACCAGACGGTGGCCTCACGGCCGCTCCTGGACGCGCTCAAGCGCAAGGCCGGGGAGGAGCCGCGCCGCTTCATCGTGATCGCCCCGCAGGCGGAGAGCACGGAGAACGGTGGCGGCGAGGACCCGCACGAGCGGCTCGCCACGACGCTCAAGCATCTCGAGGACGCCGGGCTCCAGGCCATCGGCCAGGTCGAGCACCACGACCCCTACACGGCGATCCAGAACGCGCTCCAGTTCTACGCGCCTGACGACATCGTGATCTCGACCTTCCCCGAGACCCGCTCGGGCTGGCTGCGCGGCGACCTCGTGGGTCGCGTGCAGGCCTCCACCGGGAAGCCCGTCGAGCACGTGGTGGCGGAGGAGAGCTGATGGAAGCCGCCGCTCACGCCGAGCACCACCACGGACCGCCCGCAGCGAACGTCTCGTCGCGGGTGGAGGCGCAGTTCCTCGGAATGCTCCTTTTCATCATCTCCGAGGTGATGCTCTTCGGAGCGTTCTTCACGGCGTACTTCTTCCTCCGCGTCGTGGCCAAGGACGACTGGCCCGCGGCCGGCACCGAGCTTCCCGTCCTGATCGCCGGCGTCAACACGGCGATCCTGAT
>JAXDIL010000152.1:0-3071 GCA_034664005.1 Thermoleophilaceae bacterium
TCATCGTCTGCGTCGGAGAGGACCCGGCCGTGGGCCGTCTGCTCGTCTTCTACGACCAGGCCACCGACGCCGGACGCAGCGGCTCCTGGGCCGCGGTCCGCGAGGGCATCCGCCTCGGCGCCGCACACTCCCCCGTCCCCGTGATGGTCTCCTCTACCCTGCCCGACCTGCTCGACCCGGACGCCGCGCTCGCCTTCGTCGACGCCGGCGTGCCCGCGGTGGCGGGCCTGCGCACCGGCCTTGCGTGCGCAGCCGCCCTGGGCAGGCCACCCGCCGACCCCGCCCGCCTGCGCCAGATCGCGAAGGCAACCCGCGCGACGCGCGCGGCCCCCGCGCCGCGCACCCCGGGCGCAACCGCTCCGCCCTCCGCCGGCGCGGCCGCTCCGCCGTCCGACAATGGCCGCCGCTGGCTGTCCGAGCGCGAGGCCAAGGAGCTTGTCCGGGGCGCGGGTGTGCCCGTCGTGGATGGCCGCGTGGTCTCGGGCGAGGACGATGCGGTTGGTGCACTCTTTGAGCTCGGCGGTCACGTTGCGGTGAAGCTGAGCGCGCCGACGTTGCAGCACAAGGCCGATGTCGGGGCCGTCGTGGTCGACGTGACCAGCGAGGAGGGCGTCCGTGCCGCTCATCGGCGGCTCGCGGCGCTCGGCGGCGAGGGTGGCGTGGCGGACGCGGAGGTGCTCGTCGAGCGGATGGCACCGCCCGGCGTCGACCTGCTCGTGGCGGCGCGCGCCGATGCGGTCGTGCCGTGCCTCGTCGTCGGCGCCGGTGGCATCTGGACCGAGGCGCTGGCCGATGCGGCGGTGATTCCACTGCCTGCCACGCCGGAGCGAGTCGAGGCCGCGCTGCTCGGCCTGCGCGCGGCGGCTCTGTTCACGGGCGCTCGCGGCCGCCCCGCGCTCGACCTGAGCGCCGCGGCCGGCCTCGCCGCCGCGGCCGGCGAGCTCCTCGTCCGCGAGGGCCTCGAGCTGCTCGAGCTGAACCCCGTGATCGTCCACGAGCACGGAGCCGTGGCGGTGGACGCAGTGGCCGCACGGTGAGAGCCCTCGTCGTCGGCGCGGGCCTTGCGGGGCTCGTCGCCGCGGACGAGCTCGCTCGCACGGGGGTGGAGGTGGTCGTGCTCGAGGCGCGCTCCCGGGTGGGCGGGCGCGTGTGGTCGCAGCGGCTGCCGAACGGCGCGGTCGTGGAGATGGGGGCGGAGTTCCTCCTGCCCGGCAACACGGCGATTCGCGAGCTGGTGGATCGCTTCGGCCTCGGTCTCTGGGACAAGGGAATGCGCTACGGCCGGCGCGACCCGAGGGGCGGCATCGGCACGACCCACGAGGAGCTCGCGGCGGCCGTCGAGACCGCCGAGCGGGCGCTCGCGGGCCACCCGCAGATCAGCGCGCAGGACTTGCTCGACTCGCTGGAGATCCCGCCTGGCGCCCGTGAGGCGATCCTCGCGCGCGTGGCGATCTCGAGCGCGAGCTCCCCCGCCCGGGTCGCGGCGGCGGAGCTAGTGGGCGTGGCCCACATCGACGCGGAGCCGTCGCCGAGCATCGCCGGAGGCAACCAGAGCCTCCCGCTCGCGCTCGCGGGCGAGCTCGGCGCGGCGGTGCAGCTCGACTCGGCCGTTCACGCGCTCACGTGGGACGAGAGCGGGTCAGTGCCGCCACAGGCTCGGGCACGGTCCGGGCCGACACCGCCGTGATCGCCGTGCCCGCCAGCGTGCTCGACCAGATCGGCTTCGACCCGCCGCTGCCGCCCGAGCTGGCCGGCCCGCTCGGCCTCGTGGAGTACGGCCACGCGGCCAAGCTGTTCGTGCCGCTCGGCTCGCCCGCCGAGCCAAGCGCCGTGATGAGCGTGCCGGACCGCTACTGGAGCTGGACCGCCACCGGCGACGGCGGGCGCCCGCAGCCGGTGGTGAGCGCGTTCGCCGGCTCGAAGGACGCGCTCGACGCCCTCCAGGTCGAGGCCGGCCCCGAGCGCTGGCTCGACTCGCTCGAGCGCCTGCGCGACGACCTCGAGCTCGACCGCTCCGGCGCTCTCCTCTCCGCCTGGGTCGACGACCCGTGGGCCCGCGCGGCCTACTCGACATCGCCCCCGCCGGAGGTGGAGGCGGCGGTGCAGCAGCCGACCGGCCCGCTCGCGTTCGCGGGCGAGCACACGGCTGGTCCCTACGCGGCTCTGATGGAGGGCGCGATCAGGAGCGGGCGGCGCGCCGCGCGCTCGCTGATGCGTCAGTGACCACCTCGCCGTAGACGCCGGCCACCTGCCGCGCGACGTCGGCCCAGTCGAAGGTCAGCACGTGCTCGGATGCCTCGGCCACCAGCCGATCGCGCAGCTCCTCGTCCGTGAGCAGCCGCTCGGCCATGGTCGCCAGCGAGGCCGGATCGCGCGAGCGGAAGCGGAGGCCCACCTCCTCGTTCGGCACGACCTCGCGCAGGCCGCCCGTGTCGGCCACGAGGCAGGGACAGCCGGACGCCATCGCCTCCAGCGCCACGAGCCCGAACGGCTCGTAGATGGAAGGGACGACGGTGAGGTCGGAGATCCGGTAGAGCGAGTGCAGCACGTCGTCGCCGATCCAGCCGACGAAGGTGCCGTGGTCGTCCAGCCCGAGCCGCGTGGCCTGCTCCTTCAGCTCCTGCTCGGCCGTGCCCGACCCGGCGACGATGAAGCGCACGTTGCCGACCCGCTCGATCAGTCCCGGCAGCGCCTCGAGCGCCAGCTGGAAGCCCTTCTCGTAGACCAGGCGGCCGACCAGCAGGACCAGCTTCTCGTGCGGCTCGGCGAAGCGGCCGCGCAGCGTTTCGAGGTCGTCCACCGGCACCAGCTCGGACGGGTCGATCCCGTTGGGGATCACCGCCACGCGCGACTCCTCGTGGCCACGCGTGAGCACGTGAACGTCCACGCCCTGGCGCACCAGGTTCTCGGCGAGCTTGCGCACATGGCGCGCGAGCCCGCCCTCGATCAGCGGCGGGTACTCCCAGGAGAGGATCAGGACGCGCATGGTCAGGTGGCGAAGAGCGGGGCCAGCTCGAGGCTCGGCGCGAGGTTTCGCACCGCCCCTGGCCCGGCGGCGGAGTCTGTCAGAG
>JAXDIL010000165.1:0-13572 GCA_034664005.1 Thermoleophilaceae bacterium
CTGAAGCTCGCCGTCCTGCCCGAGCACCGCCTGCTGCGCCGCCGCCGCACCGAGCGGCCGGCCGGGCCGGGGGCGATCGCGTCGTTCACCGACCTGCGCGCCGGCTCGCCGGTGGTGCACGAGGACCACGGCATCGCGCTCTTCACGGGCTTCGAGACGAAGACGGTCGGCGGCGTGACACGCGACTACCTCGAGCTCGAGTACCGCGACGGCGACCGCGTCTTCGTGCCGAGCGACCAGCTCCACAAGATCAGCCGCTACGTCGGGGCCGACGCGGGCGACCCGCCGCTGTCGAAGCTCGGCGGCAAGCAGTGGGAGCAGATGAAGTTGAAGGCCCGCCGCGCCGCCGAGGCGCTCGCGGGCGAGCTCATCAACCTGTACGCCGAGCGCAAGCGCCGCGCCGGGCACGCCTTCCCGCAGGACAGCGAGTGGCAGCTCGAGTTCGAGGCCCGCTTCCCGTACCGCGAGACGCCCGACCAGCTCGAGGCCATCGAGGCGGTGCGAGCCGACATGGAGGAGGCGCGGCCGATGGACCGCCTCATCTGCGGCGACGTTGGTTACGGCAAGACCGAGGTGGCGCTGCGAGCGGCGTTCAAGGCCGCCGAGGACGGCAAGCAGGTGATGTTCCTCGTGCCGACCACGGTGCTCGCCCAGCAGCACTACGGCACCTTCGTGGAGCGCCTGCGCGACTATCCGTTCTCGATCGAGATGGTCTCGCGCTTCCGCACGGCGAAGGAGGTGCGCGAGTCGCTGGCCCGCTTCCAGGAGGGCAAGGTCGACATCCTGATCGGCACCCACCGCATGCTCTCGCGCGACGTGCGCCCGAAGGATCTCGGCCTCCTGATCGTGGACGAGGAGCAGCGCTTCGGCGTGAAGCAGAAGGAGCTGATGCGCCAGCTGAGGCTGCGGGTCGACGTGCTGTCGCTGTCGGCCACGCCGATCCCGCGCACGCTCCAGATGTCGCTCGCCGGACTGCGCGACATCTCGGTGATCGAGACGCCGCCCGAGGGCCGTCGCCCGGTCAAGACCTACGTGGGCGACTACGACGAGGACCTGGTGGCCAAGGCGATCAGGCGCGAGCTCGCCCGCGGCGGCCAGGCGTTCTTCCTCCACAACCGCGTGGAGACGATCGACGAGACCGCCGAGCGCGTGCGCGCGCTCGTGCCCGACGCGCGCGTGCTGGTGGCGCACGGGCAGATGGGCGAGGGCGAGCTCGAGCAGGTGATGCTCGACTTCCTGCGCGGCGCCGCGGACGTGCTCGTGTGCACGACGATCATCGAGTCCGGCCTCGACATCTCCACCGCGAACACGCTGATCGTGGAGCGCGCCGACGAGCTCGGGCTCGCGCAGCTCTACCAGATCCGCGGGCGCGTGGGCCGCTCTCGTGAGCGCGCCTACGCGTACCTGCTCTACCCCTCGGCGGCGGCGCTCTCGGAGGAGGCCGGGCAGCGCCTGGCAACGCTCTCCGACTACACGGAGCTCGGCTCGGGCTTCAAGATCGCGATGCGCGACCTCGAGATCCGCGGCGCCGGCAACCTGCTCGGCGACGAGCAGTCCGGCCACGTGGCCGCGGTCGGCTTCGAGCTGTACGTGGGGATGATCGACGAGGCCGTGCGCCTCCTGGCCGGCGACGCCGCCGAGGAGAGCGCCGAGCCGGTGCGGATGGACCTGCCCGTCGACGCGTTCGTGCCGGGCGACTACGTGCCCTACGAGGCCGCCAAGATCGAGATCCACCGCCGCGTGGCGGGTGCCCGCGAGGTGGCGCAGCTGATCATGCTGCGGGAGGAGCTGGCGGACCGCTTCGGCCCGGTGCCCGAGCCGCTCGAGAACCTGATCCGGCTCCAGGACGCCCGCATCAAGCTCGGCCGCGCGGGCGCGCGCTCGGTGGACTTCGCGGGGGGCCGCATGTCGGTCGCGCCGATCGAGCTCGACTCACGCGGCGCCAAGGCGCTCCGCGAGCGAGTGCCGGAGGCGATGTACGAGTCCGGCCGCGAGACCGTGCGCGTTCGGCTGCCCGAGGAGGCCTCGGAGCGCTTCCGCGCCGTGGTCACCGCTGCGGAGGCGATTCTCGAGGTCGCCACCGAACCTAAAGAACAACCTTAAGAACGCTGGCAGGTCGTTCGCTACCCTTCGCGCCCGCTTGGCCATGACCCGTGCATTCCCACAGTTTCTGATCGCCCTCGCCGCGGCCGCTCTCGGCATCTTTGCCTTCGCGGGCTGCGGCAACAGCGTCCCGACCGGCGCCGTCGCGAAGGTCGGCGACTCCACGATCTCGCAGGACGAGTTCGAGAAGTGGATCGGGATCGCGGTGCGCGGCCAGTCGCAGCAGCAGGGCGGCTCGTCCGCCGTGCCGGACCCGCCCGACTTCGCGAAGTGCGTCACGGCAAAGAAGAAGGTCCCGCTGCCGAAGGGTCAGCAGAAGCCGTCCGACGACGCCCTGAAGAAGCAGTGCAAGAGCGAGTACGACACGCTCAAGGGCGAGGTCATGCGCTTCCTGATCCAGGGCGAGTGGGTCGAGCAGGAGGCCGACAAGCGCGGCATCAAGATCAAGGACGCCGAGCTCCAGAAGGCGCTCGAGGATCAGAAGAAGCAGGTCTTCCCGAACGACAAGCAGTACAAGGACTACCTCAAGACGTCGGGCATGACCGAAAAGGACGTCCTCTTCCGAGTGAAGCTCAACCAGCTCCAGGAGAAGCTCGTCCAGAAGGTCACCGAGGACGCCAAGAAGGTCTCCGAGGCGGACATCTCGGCGTACTACGACAAGAACAAGGCGCGCTTCGCCCAGCCGGAGCGCCGCGATCTCCGCGTGGTCCTCACGAAGACCGAGGCCAAGGCAGAGCAGGCGCTGAACGCGCTCAACTCGGGCCAGCCCTTCAAGAAGGTCGTGAAGCAGTACTCGATCGACGAGGCCTCCAAGTCGCAGGACGGCCTCCTCCCGGCGGTGTCCGAGGGCCAGCAGGAGAAGGCCTTCGACAAGGCCATCTTCTCCGCATCGAAGGGGAAGATCGAGGGCCCGGTCAAGACTCAGTTCGGCTGGTACGTCTTCAAGGTCGAGAAGGTCACCGACGCCTCGCAGCAGACGCTCGCGCAGTCGAAGGACACGATCAAGAACGTGCTCCGCTCCCGGCGTGAGCAGAAGGCGCTCGACGCGTTCGTCAAGCAGTTCCGCGAGGACTACAAGGCGGAGACCAACTGCGCGGACGACTACCGCGTGGTGGAGTGCAAGAACGCTCCGAAGGGCCAGTCCGACACGGGCCCCGCGTCCGGCGGCAACCCGGGCCAGCCCCAGCAGCCTGCCGCTCCGGCGCCCAACCAGCAGCAGCAGCCCCAGCAGCCCTAGTGGCCGAGGCGGGTCTGGCGGCCGCCCTCGAGCGGCTGGACGAGATCACGCGCAGGCTTCGACGGGAATGCCCCTGGGACCGCGAGCAGGACGAGCGCTCGATCGTGCCGCACACGGTCGAGGAGGCCTACGAGCTGGCGGACGCCGCCCACTCCGGGGATGACGACAAGCTGCTCGACGAGCTGGGCGACGTGCTCTTCCAGGTCTACTTCCTGGCACTGCTCCTCGAGGAGCGCGGGCGCGGCAGCCTGGCCGAGGTGGCCGAGCACTGCCGCCAGAAGCTGATCCGGCGCCATCCACACGTTTTCGGCGATCGCGAGGCCGAGACCGCGGGCGATGTCGTGCGCAACTGGAACCAGATCAAGCGCGACGACGAGCGCGGCGGCGAGATCTTCGGCGAGATCCCTGAGACGCTGCCGTCCACGCTCTACGCGAAGAAGATCCTGAAGCGCGCCGCCGACGCGGGCCACGAGCTCGTGCCGGGCGATCGGCTCCTTGCCGTGGTGAAGGAGGTCGTCGACAGCGGCGAGGATCCCGAGCTCGCGTTGCGCCGGGCGGCCGACGAATACAGACAAGAGGTGGAGGCAGAGTGAGCAGCATCGAGAAGGTCCACGCGCGCCAGATACTCGACTCGCGCGGCAACCCGACCGTCGAAGTCGACGTCCTCCTCAAATCCGGCGCCGCCGGACGCGCCGCCGTGCCCTCCGGTGCCTCCACCGGCGAGTTCGAGGCTGTCGAGCTACGCGACGGCGGCGAGGCCTGGGGCGGCAAGGGCGTCACCAAGGCGGTGGGCCACGTGAACGGCGAGCTTGCCGAGGCCGTGACGGGCATTGACCCTGCCGACCAGCAGGCGCTCGACCGGACCATGATCGAGCTGGACGGCACGCCGAACAAGTCACGGCTGGGCGCGAACGCCATCCTGGGCGTGTCGCTCGCCGGCGCGAAGGCCGCCGCGGCCGAAGCGGGGCTTCCGCTGTGGCGCTACCTCGGCGGCGAGGCGGCGCGCGTGCTGCCCGTGCCGATGATGAACGTGGTGAACGGCGGCGCGCACGCCGACAACAAGGTCGACTTCCAGGAGTTCATGGTCGTGCCCGTCGGCGCGCCGAGCTTCGGGGAGGGGCTGCGCATGGGAGTGGAGGTCTTCCACGCGCTGAAGCGCACGCTCCATGAGCAGGGGCTCTCGACCGCCGTGGGCGACGAGGGCGGCTTCGCGCCGGACCTCGACTCGAACGAGGCGGCGCTTCAGGCCCTGATGGCCGGGATCGAGGCCGCGGGGTACCGGGCCGGCGACGAGGTGGCGATCGCCCTCGACCCGGCCACCAGCGAGATCTTCAAGGACGGCTCGTATGAGCTGGAGCACGAGGGCCGCACCCTGTCCTCCGAGGAGATGGCGGCCTACTGGGCCGAGATGTCGGAGCGCTACCCGATCATCTCCATCGAGGACGGGATGGACGAGGAGGACTGGGACGGCTGGAAGGCGCTCACCGAGCGGATCGGCTCGCGGGTGCAGCTCGTCGGCGACGACCTGTTCGTGACGAACACCGAGCGTCTCAGGCGCGGCATCGAGCTCGGCGTGGCCAACTCGATCCTGATCAAGGTGAACCAGATCGGGACGCTCTCCGAGACGCTCGCGGCCATCTCCATGGCGGAGGAGGCCGGCTACACGGCGGTCATGTCGCACCGCTCGGGCGAGACCGAGGACACGACGATCGCCGACCTCGCCGTCGCCACGGGCTGCGGCCAGATCAAGACCGGGGCGCCCTCACGCTCGGATCGCGTGGCGAAGTACAACCAGCTGCTGCGGATCGAGGAGGCGCTCGGCGCCGACGCGACCTACGGCAAGTTCTCGATCACGTAGGAGCGCTCGCCGACGCGCACCATGCCGAGCCTGCGAGCCTCGCGCTCGAGGGCGCCCGGGTCGCGCAGGGCGCGCAGCCTTTGCTTCAGCTTCTGTCGCTCGGCCGTGAGCGCAGTCAGCTCCTGCTTCTGGTGGCTGGCGGTGCCGGACTGCTTGATCCACTGTCGTGCAGGGGAGGCGTAGGAGAGGACGATGGCGATCAGGGTGACGAGCAGGGCGACGCGCCCAAGGCGGTCCCAGCGAATTCCCGAGCGGCGGCGTGGAGCAGACATTCCGACCGCCTTCGCCGCGGCCGGCCTAAGTCCTACAACGGCATCGCTGCGCACCGGGCACCGCCCGGTGCTTGCGCCCTACGGTTTTTGATGCTTCTCGCGCGGGCGGCCGCCCGCGTAGTCCTTCGCCTCGCGCACGTAGCGCCCGAAGGCGGCGTCCACGACGCTCGCGGCGTCGGTTCCCGCCGCGTGCCGGCGCGCGGTCGCGAGCGCCCAGTCGGTGTCGCGGGCGTACAGGTCGGCCAGCTCGTCGACCACGAAGCTCGAGCCCAGCCGGCGCCGAAGCTCCTCCACGACCGCATCCGCCGCGGCCTCCAGGTCTGCCCGTACGGCCTCGGACGCGCTTGCGATCCGACGCTCTCCGTCGCGCCACTGGTAGAGCGCGTTTTCGACGGTGTAGGCGATCAGTCCTCGTCGTCGTCGCCGTTGCCGGCGTCCTCGCCGGCGCGGCTGATGACGATCCGGTCGGGCTCGATCGTGACCGTGATGGGCCGGTGGCCGGCCCAGTGCTCCGCGTAGGTGGGGTCGTCCTGAACGGCGGGGTCGAGCCAGAGGCCGTAGCCCTCTTCGCCGTGGTCGAAGGTGCCCTCCAGCGCCTTCGGCTTGCGGGTGCGCGTACGTCCGCGCCCTCCGCGGCGGCCGCGCCTGCGGCGCTTCGGCTTGTCGTCGCCGTCGCCGTCGCCGTCGTCCTCGGCGCCCTCTGCGGCGCCGTCGTCGGCGGTCTCGTCCTCGCCGGCATCCTCGGCGGCCTGGCGCTCCGCCTCGAGCGCCTCCGCGACGAGAGCATCGTCCTCCGCCCGCAGATCGGGCTCGTCCGCCTCGGCGCCCGGGACGAACGCGTCGCCCTCGGTGGCGTCGGGCGCGAGCTCGTGCTCGCGCTTGAACGAGCGGATATCGCCGACGGACGCGTCGAGCTGGTGGGCGATCCACGCGTCGGTACGACCTTGCCGGACCCACGTGCGGATCTGGTTGAGCTGCGGCTTTAGTGATCTACGTGCCAAACGGCGGCTGAGACTACCAACCGTGAGCACTGAACTGGACGGACTTTCCAGGCTCTGCGGGTTGTCCGTTGCGCCGCATGGCCCTGGCTGCTTTATTGAATGGCGACATTCCTTCGGCAGGGGAGAAGTCAGTCGTGCTCGTTCTCACACGAAAGAGCAATCAGAGCATCATGATCGGAGACGACATCGAGATCTCCGTGCTCGCCGTAATGGGTGAGAAGGTCAGGATCGGGATAGAGGCGCCACGCTCGGTGCCCGTCTTCAGGCGCGAGGTCTACGTGGAGATCCACGAGGGCGACGAGGGGACACCGCTGAAAGCGGCCTCGGCGGATCCGGGCTAGCCGGCGAGCATCGCGAGCGTCTCGAACATCACGACCGTCACGATGACCGCGGTCACGACGATCGTGAGCGTGAGAAACGCGAAGCGGAAGGAGCCCTGCTTGCGCGTGCGCTCGACGCGCCTGACGCGCGAGCGCTGAGCGGCCGCCTTGCGAAGCCGCTCCCGGCGCACGATCGACTCGGCGGCCTCCTCACGGAAAGCCTCCTCGAACTGCGCCAGTGATTGCCTCATCCGCATGCTCGGCGGAAGGCTACCAGCGGGCCATGTAGCCGAGGCGCGCCTCTCGCGGACTCGTAACAATGCGCTCATGCGGTCGCGTGCTCGCGCGCCGCCTCGGTGTAGACCCGCACGAAGCGCAGGTACTTCTCGGCGATCTGACCCACGGCCTCGTCGCGCTCGAGCTTGCCGTCCAGGAAGCCCTTGAGGGCGTCCCACCAGATCGTGCGGCCGATGGCGAAGCCCGCGTAGCCCTCGACTGGCGCGCCCTGGCGGAGCCACTGCTCGACCTTCTCGTCGTTGGCCCCGCGGCCCAGCACCACGCAGATCACGCCGTCGCGGCCGTCGCGGCGGCAGGTCTCCGAGATCCGCTCGCAGTCCTCGCGCGAATCGAGCCCCTCGATCTTCCAGATGTCAGCCTCGATGCCCTTGTCCTGGAGCTCGACGATCGCGCGCCGCATCAGCTCGGGACGGAGCTCGGTGTCGTAGCGCTCATCGTCGCCGCCCACCTGCTCGAGCTGGTGCTCCTCGGCGGGCACGAGCAGCTCGAAGAGGAACTTGCGGTCGTGCTCGTGGAGCCAGTCGCCGAGGCGCTTCAGGCGCTCCGACTGGCGCTCGTTCATCCCGGCGTCGCCCTCCGGGTTGTAGCGCACGAGGACCTTGGAGAAGTCCGGGTCGAACTGCTCGATGTGGGCGCCGAAGTCATCGCCGTACTCGAAGTCGAACTCGTTCTGGCCCGACTTTTCGACCGGCATGGCGAGCAGCAGCCCGTGCTCCTTCGCCTGGGACGGGATGCCCGTGGGCGCGCCGAACTGCTCGTCGACGAGGCAGCCGGTGGCGTGCGGGTCGACGCCCTCCTCGGTCGCCTTGAGGAGCCCCTCGAAGATCAGGTGCTTAGCGTCCGCGATCGTCTCCGTCTGCTCGGGCGAGGGGTCGCCCTCGATGCCGAACATCTTCTTCTGGAACGACCCGCGATGGTCGAACGCGAGTATGTAGAGCTTGCCGCTGTAGCCGAGTGACATACCTGGGTTATACCCTGCGCGCGATATGGAGCACCGGTTCACGGGCCCCTCGTACACCCTCGGGATCGAGGAAGAGCTCATGATCGTCGACGAGGAGACGCTCGACCTCTCGAACTCGATCGAGCGGCTGCTCGCCGACCTGAGCGACATGCCCACCGACGGCGAGGTGAAGCCGGAGCTGATGGAGAGCGTCTGCGAGATCGCGACGACTCCCGTGAACAACACCGCCGAGGCGGGCAGCCAGCTGCGCGCGCTGCGGCGGAACGTCTACCAGGCGGCGCAGCAGCACGGCCTCGCGATCGGCTCGGCGGGCACGCACCCGTTCGCGCTCTGGGAGGACCAGCGGATCGTCGCCCGGCCGCGCTACCGCGACCTTATCTCGGGCCTACAGTTCGTGGCCCGCCAGGAGATCATCTTCGGCATCCACGTGCACGTGGGGGTGGACGACCCCGACAAGGCCATCCACGTGACGAACGGGATGCGCGTGCACGCGCCGCTCCTCCTCGCGCTGTCCGGCAACTCGCCGTTCTGGCGCGGCGACAGCACCGGGTTGGACTCCACTCGCACGCCGATCTTCCGCGCGTTCCCGCGCGTCGGCATCCCGCCTCGCTACGACGACTTTGCCGACTGGGCCCGCCGGATCGAGTTCATGATGCAGTCGAAGGTGATCGGCGACTACACGTACCTCTGGTACGACGTCCGGCCACATCCGAACTTCGGGACGGTCGAGATCCGCGTGATGGACTCGCAGACGCGCGTGGAGCACACGCTCGCGCTCGCGGCGCTCGTGCAGGCGATGGTCAAGGAGCTCTGCGAGCACTACGAAAGCGGCGAGCAGCTCGCCCGCTACCCGTACGAGATGCTCGACGAGAACAAGTGGCTGGCGGCCCGTCACGGCCTCGGCGCCTACCTCGTCGACCTGCCCGAGAAGGAGCGGGTGCCGGTCCCGGAGCTGGCGCGGCGGCTGATCAAGCGCCTGCGACCGCACGCCGTCGAGCTCGGCTCCGAGGCCGACTTCGACTGCCTGGACGAGATGCTGGACCGAGGCAACGGCGCCTCGCGTCAAGTCGTGGTCTACGAGGCGAACCACGACCTGCGCGAAGTGGTCCGCGAGATCCTGGACGCAACGGTGCCCGATGGCGCCGAGGCGCCGGCCGACTGACCCCTCGGGCGCGCACCGCGCGCCGGGTACTCTGAGAGGGACCGTGTCGCAGCCCGACCTGTTCGTCGTCTGCAAGAACTGCGGCTCCGAGGTGAGTCCGTACGTGACCGAATGCCCGTACTGCGGGCAGCGGGTCAGGAAGCGCGCGCCGAAGCTCGACCGCTCGGGCGGCGAGCCCGAGACGAAGCGCCGCAAGCGCGCGAAGAAGCTGCCGCGCCTGCGGGCCGAGGAGATCGCCGGGATCGCGCCGGACACGAGGCCCTACGCCACCTTCGCGCTGATCGCGGTCTGCATCGTGATCTCCGTCGTGTTCGCGGCGAACAACCTGCTCGATCTCGGCTACCTGTCCGTGTCCCGCGCGACCGACGATCCGGTCTGGCGCTGGTTCACCACGCCGTTCTTCCACGCCGACCAGCTCGGGTACGCGCTCGTGGCGCTCACCGCCGTCGGCATCTTCGGGACGCTCCTCGAGCGCCGCTACGGCCCGGTCGTCGTGGTGTTGACGTTCGTGCTGGCGGGCGCGGCCGGCTCCGCGCTGTCGGTGCTGCTCGAGACGCCGCCGCTCCTGTCGAACGCCCCCGTCTGGGGCGTCTGGGGCGCGAACGGCGCCGCACTCGGCCTGCTGTGCGCCTGGCTCGTCGATGACCGGCTCGCGAAGCGAAGCGGGGACGACCGCGAGAACGACCTGCTCGGCGTCTACGTGATCGCCGCGGTGCTCGTGCTCCTGTCGCTGACGACGGAGCAGGCGAACATCGGCGCGGCCGTGGGAGGCGCCCTCGCGGGCTCCGTCATCGGGCTGCTGCTCCAGCGGTTCCGACGCTCGTAAGATCCCCCTGGTGTTCTCCGACGAGCAGGTCGAGGCCGCGGTCCGCGCGCTATCCGACCCGGGGCGCTTCGCCGGCGCCGAGCGGCTCGTGGCCGAGGCTGCGCCGCAGCTCCAGCACGTGCTCGCCCACGCGCTTGACGAGGGCGGCTGGTTCGGGCCGGCGCACCAGTCCGAGCTGCGCTCGGCGCTTGCCGAGCCCGACGAGGCGACCCGTGCCGAGCGCATGGAGACGCTCCTCGCCGAGGAGACACGCATGGGCATGCTGGTCGGGGTAGCAGTGGGCTGGCAGCTCGCCACAGAACTTGGAACCGCCACAGAACCTGGAGGAGACTGACATGGACATCCGCTTTCTCGGCCACGCCTGCTTCGAGCTCACGGACGGCGACACGCGCGTACTGGTCGACCCCTTCCTGACCGGGAACCCGAAGGCCGCGGCGCAGGCCGATGAGCTGGATCCCACCCACATCTTCCTGACGCACGGGCATCCGGACCACTACGGCGACGTGGTCGACATCGGCAAGCGCACGGGCGCGCAGGTCGTGGCGATCGTGGAGCTGGCGAACGAGCTCGGCGAGCAGGGGCTCGAGAACGTGGCCGACCCGAACATCGGTGGCACCGTGGAGTTCGAGGGCGGCTGGGTGCGGCTCACCCCGGCGTGGCACACGGCGACGTCGCCGAACGGCACCGTGCACACGCCCGCCGGGCTCGTGATCAACCTCGGCGGGAAAACCGTCTACCACGTGGGCGACACCGGGCTGTTCTCGGACATCCGGCTCGCCGGCGAGCGCGACCAGCTCGACGCCGCGCTGGTCTGCATCGGCGGCCACTACACGATGGACCGCCACGACGCGGCGATCGCGAGCGAGTGGATCGGCGCGCCGGTCGTGATCCCGTGCCACTACGACACGTTCCCCCCGATCGAGACCGACGCGGGCGCCTTCAAGGCCGACGTGGAGGAGCGGACCGGCGGGAAGACGACCGTCGAGGTGCTCGAGCCGGGCGGGACGTTCAGCCTCTAGGCTGATCCTGCAGCCCGCGCGCGAACCAGGCGGGCCGATCCTTCCAGTCATGCGCGACGAGGACGGCGCCGAAGGCGGCGAGCAGGATGCCCGTGGCCCCGTGGTGGACGCGCTGCCCGCAGATCCAGACGCGCCGACGAGCGAGGTCGACGCCGACGATCCAATTACCGTGTGTCCATGGTCCCCGCATTGTGTGACTCCGCACTAGCTCCTATCGGCACTTGCCCGCGAGAATTCAGTCGGAAACTTGCCATCGGCGCAGTTCTTGTGGCACTGCTGGCATTCGCGGGGTGCGGCGGCGACGATGAACCGACGACGGTGACGAACGCGGAGACGACCCCCACGGAGACCGCGCCCGCGGTGACGGCTCCAACCGACACCGAGACAGAGAAGGACGACGCACCGAAGGGGGAGGACCCCATGACCGAGACGTCTCCATCCCCCGAGGAGCAGCCGGGCGGCGCGGGCGACGAGGAGCCCGCCCGGACGCTCGCGTTGTTCACCGCCCGCGGCGGGCGGATCACCCCTCGCGTCGTGCGCGTGCCCGCGTTCATCTCCATCCAGATCGAGCTGCGCTCGGCAGACGGGGCGAAGTACGGGCTGCGCTTCGGCGGTACGACGATCACCGCGGGCGGCGACCTCAACTCGGTCTCCAAGACCATCGACGGCCTGCGGCCCGGCGAGGCGATCGTCGGCAGACCGACCGGCGCCGGCAACAGGGTCCGCATCGAGGCGACGGCCGAGCCGGGCCCCTAACGGGTCGACAATCCTGCTTAGGGGTCCGTATAGGCCCCCTATCCAGGATTGTCCCTCCTTTCAACAAACTGGCTGGCCAGCCAACCATGGGGTAATCTGCCCGCCATGAGCGAATCGGCGAGCGATCGGATCCTGCGCGACGACTTCCAGGCCACGAGCGATCCGGGGCTGATGGAGTCGGCCGACCGCGGCGAGGTCCACCTGCTGAGCTACGGGCAGCTCTACAACCTCTGGGAGCGCCAGCAGTGGGCGACCCAGGACATCGACTTCACGCAGGACCGCGTCGACTGGCACGAGCGCATCCCGGCGGAGGAGCGCTTCCAGCGGATGTACGGCCTCAGCTCGTTCTTCATCGGAGAGCAGAAGGTGGCGGAGGAGCTCGGCCCGATGATGCGTGCGGCGCCGACCGAGGAGATGCGCATCTTCCTGTGCACTCAGATCGCCGACGAGGCGCGCCACGTGCGCTTCTTCAACCGCTTCTACGAGGAGGTCGGGGTGCTGGAGGCGGACGACCTCCAGGGCCGGCTCGAGGAGACGAGCGAGCACGTGAACCCCGAGTTCAACGAGCTCTTCGACGTGATGCTGAAGAGCCGAGTGGACCACCTCGCGCGCAAGCCCGAGGATCTCGAGAAGCTGGTCGAGGCGATCACGCTCTACCACATGGTCATCGAGGGGATGCTCGCCCTGACGGGCCAGCACTTCATCCTCCAGTACAACGAGGAGCAGGGCACGCTGCCGGGCTTCGTGGAGGGCTTCAACAAGATCGCGCGCGACGAGCACAGGCATGTGGCCTTCGGCGCGCGCTTCCTGCGCGACATGGCCCAGGCCGACAGCCGCTACGCGGACGCGATCACGCGCACGCTCGCCGAGGTGGCGCCGATCGCGGACGCCGTGCTGCGGCCCAAGTGGTACGTGGAGGGCGAGACCGAGCTGTTCGGGACCGACCTCGAGGAGACGCGCGCCTTCGCGATGAAGGCCCTCGAGCGCCGCCTCAAGGTCATCGGGCTCGCGCCCGTCGCCTAGAGCCGGTCGCCTAGAACAAGCGCCCGCCGACGGGCACGTCGGCGGTGGGCCGCAGGAGGATCACGTTGCCATCCTCGTCGGGCACCCCCAGCGTGAGGACCTCGGACATGAAGGGGCCGATCTGGCGCGGTGGGAAGTTCACGACCGCCATCACCAGGCTCCCCTCGAGCTCCTCGCGCGTGTAGTTCTTGACCTGGGCCGAGGAGCGCTTCTCACCGATCTCGGGGCCGAAGTCGATGACGAGCTTCCACGCCGGCTTGCGCGCCTCGGGGAAGTCGTCGACACGCGTCACGCGTCCCACGCGGATGTCGACCTTCATGAAGTCGTCGAAGTCGATCAAGCCGGGCTCCGGCGGGCTACTGCGGGGGAGGAGGTGGCGGAAGCGGGTCGCTCGAGCCGTCGGGCTCGCCGGCGGGCGGGGCCTCCGGCGGCGCGCCGTCCTCGGCCGTGCCGTCCTCGCCGGGGGGCGGGGTGGTCGTGTCGGTCGGCTCGCCGGGCTGGGCGGTTCCGTCACCGGAGTCCGCGTCGTCGCGCGGCGGGAGCGTCACGGTGGAGCCCTCCTCCTGAACCGGCGGCGCCGGCTGCTCCACAGGCGGGGCCGGCTCGGTGCCAGGCGCGGGCGCGACGGCGGGCGCGGGCTCGGTTGCCGCGGGGGCGGGTGCCGCTTCCACGACCGTCTCCTCGGGCGTCTTCGCGGCGGTGGCGGCGCGCTGCGCCGGAGCCTCGAGCGTGGGCGC
>JAXDIL010000195.1:0-45001 GCA_034664005.1 Thermoleophilaceae bacterium
GTGAAGGGGTCGGGCTCCAGCGCGTCGGCCGCCTCGAAGCGGGGCACTCGAGCCCATGCGGCTGCCGATGCCGGCGCAAGGGCGAGCCAGGCCGACGGCCCGACCGACGTGCAGATCGCGGACCAGACCGTGGACCTGCCCGCCGACGCCAGCCCGTCGACGCTCCCGTTCACGGGACTTCAGCTCGCCCTGATGGCGCTGCTCGGCCTCGCCGCGCTCGCCGCCGGGACGGCGCTTCGGCGCGGCGTGCGCGAGCGCCGCGCCTGATCACGGGCGGGGATCGGGCGACAGTCCTGGATAGGGGTTGATATAGGACCCCCATCCAGGATTGTCGAACTCCTCACTGCGTCGTTGAGCCCGACGACCGCCGCCGCTTTGTAGATTCCCGGGCATGGAGACTTGGAACCTTGCCTCGCTAGACGTAGAACCGCACCAGCCGAAGGTGCTCCGCTCAGACCCCGAGGCGCGCGTCATAGCGATCAACCTGCCGGCGGGCGAGGAGCTCCAGGAGCACGAGGTCCACGAGCGCGCGTGGGTGATCGTCGCGGCGGGCGAGGTCGAGATCGAGCAGGATGGCGCCACGGTTTCCGGCGGTCCCGGGTTCGTCGCCCACTTCGACCCGAAGGAGCGGCACGAGGTGCGTGCCGTAAGCGACGCGCGGCTGATTCTCGTCCTGGCTCCCTGGCCGGGCGAGGGGCATCCCAGCCAGCGCTAGCATCCGGACCGTGGACCCTTCGCGCAAGCGCAAGCTGCGGCTTGTCGTCGCCCTGACGACGGCCGTTCTACTCGCCACCGCGCTCATCTACACGAGCTTCAGCGCATCGACCGAGGCGAGCAAGCCCTCGGAGATCAAGCCCGGGCGCTCGTATGACCTGACCGGCAAGGTCGTGCCGGGGTCGATCCGCCACTCCGGCGACGACCTGCGCTTCCGCGTCCGCGACCGCGACGGCACCGAGTCCGTGCCCGTCACCTACACGGGGGTCGTGCCCGACCCGTTCCGCGACGGCCGCGAGGTGATCGTCTCCGGCGAGCTGGAGCGCGGCACCTTCGTGGCGGAGCGCGACTCGCTCGTCACCAAGTGCCCGTCGAAGTTCACGAAGGACGAGCAGTCGAGCTGAAATGGCGGGCGTCGGGTCTGCCTGCCTAGCGATCGCGCTCCTTACGGCGCTCTACTCCGCCGGAGCGTCGATCTTCGGCGCCCGCACGGGGCGGCGCGAGTGGGTCACCTCCGGACGGCGCGCGATCTACTGCGTCGCGGCGCTCTGCGTCGCGGCCTTCGGCCTGCTCGAGGCGGCCTTCCTCCGCTCGGACTTCTCGTACGCGCTCGTGGCCGAGGGCTCGTCGACCGACACGCCGACCTTCTACAAGGTCACCGCGCTGTGGGCGACCCAGGACGGCTCGCTGCTCCTCTGGGCCACGCTGTTATCGCTGTTCGCCAGCGCGGTCCTCTTCCTGACGCGCCGCTCGCTGCGCGACATCGCGCCCTACGCGACGGCGGTACTCGGCTGCATCGCCGCTTTCTTCCTGCTGCTGATGGTGGGCTGGGAGAACCCCTTCGACACGCTCGCGGCGCCGCCGGCCGAGGGGGCGGGCCTCAACCCGCTGCTGCGGCACCCGGCGATGATGATCCACCCGCCGATGCTCTACACGGGCTACGTGGGCTTCTCGATCCCGTTCGCGTTCGCGATCGGGGCGCTCGTGGCGGGCCGCACCGGCGCCGACTGGATTCGCGCCACGCGCCGCTTCGCCCTGATCGCCTGGACCTTCCTCGGCACGGGGATCATGCTCGGCGCGCTCTGGTCGTACACCGAGCTCGGCTGGGGCGGCTACTGGGCCTGGGACCCGGTGGAGAACGCCTCGCTGATGCCGTGGCTCGTGGGCACCGCCTTCCTCCACTCGATCATGGTCCAGGAGAAGCGCGGGATGCTGAAGATCTGGAACGTGTCGCTCATCTGTGCGACGTTCACGCTCGCGCTGCTCGGCACGTTCCTGGTCCGCAGCGGGATCCTCAGCTCGATCCACGCCTTCGGCGCGTCGACGATCGGCGTGCAGTTCCTCATCTTCATCGGGCTCGTGATCGCGCTGTCGGCCGGCCTGATCATCTCGCGGCTGCCGCTGCTCCGCTCGGAGGCGAAGCTCGACTCGCTGCTGTCGCGTGAGGCCTTCTTCCTGCTGAACAACCTCGTGCTGGTCGGGCTCTGCCTGGTGATCATGTGGGGCACCTTCTTCCCGCTGATCTCCGAGGCCATCACCGGCACCGAGGCGAGCGTGGGGCCGCCCTGGTTCAACCGGCTCGTGACCCCGCTGGCGCTCGTGCTCGTGCTGCTGACAGGCATCGGCCCGGTGCTGGCGTGGCGGCGCTTCACGCCGGCAGCGCTCAGGCGCGTGCTGTGGCCTCCGGTCAGCGCCGCGGCGCTTGCGCTCGTCCTGCTGCTTGCGTTCACGAACGCCGCCGACAGCCCGGCCTCGCTCGCGATGTTCTGCCTCGTGGCCTTCGTGCTCACGGTTGTTTCGATGGAGCTCGCGCGCGGCACGAAGGCGCGCCGCACCATGACCGGCGAGTCATGGCCGCGCGCGCTGGGGCGGCTCACCGGGCGCAACCGGCGCCGCTACGGCGGCTACCTGGTGCACGCGGGGATCGCCGTGCTGTTCCTCGGTGTCGCGGGCTCGTCGGCGTTTCTCGACCAGCGCGACGTGCGCCTGAAGCCCGGCGACTCGTTCGGGGTGAACGGCTACCAGGTGACCTACCGCGAGGCCACCGCCAAGCTCGGCGGCGACTCGGCGGGCACCGGCGCGCCGATCTCGTTCGGGGCGGTGCTGGACGTGCGCAAGGACGGCGAGCACTTCGTCATGCGGCCCTCGCGCAACTACTACGCGAGCGGCGACCCGTCGCTCGGCACGATCTCGCGCTTCTTCGAGGGCGAGGCCACCAGCGAGGTCGACGTGCGCTGGGGCCTGAAGCGGGACCTCTGGCTCGCCGTGCAGCCCGACATCGGCTCGCTCGAGAAGCCGATCCAGGAGGCCGACGCGAAGTTCGCCAACTCGCCCGGTGACGTGCAGGCGCTCATCATCGCCGCGCTCGCCGAGCGCTACAGAAGCGACCCGCCGCCCGCGGCGTTCCGCGCGATCGCCTCGCCGCTCGTGGCGTGGATCTGGCTCGGCGGCGCGATCGTGGTGCTCGGCGCGCTCGTGGCGGCATGGCCCTCGCCGGAGGCCCGCCTGCGCCGGGTGCGCTCGCTCTACTCGGCCCGGCTCGGCCGAGACCTCTCGCGCGCGTAGGCGCCCGTGGAGTACGCGCTCGCCCTCGTAGTGCTCGCCCTGGTCGTCGGCGTCGTGCTGTCGCTGCCGCTCAGGCGCCGCGGCGAGGAGCAGCACCGCGAGGAGACCATGCTCGCCGAGCTGCGCGCCGCGAAGGAGGCGAAGTACCGCGAGATCCGCGACGCCGAGCTCGACCACCAGATGGGCAAGCTCTCGGACGCCGACTGGCGCTCCGTGGACCGCGACCTCCGCGCCGAGGCCATCGAGATCCTGCGCCAGCTCGACCGCCTCGAGGGCACCGTGCCCGAGGGCGGAATGGACCGCTAGCCTTTCCCCGCGATGGTCTCGATTCTCAGCGGCGTACAGGTGGTCCTCGCGGTGGTCGTCATCGTGCTCGTCCTGCTCCACTCGGGCAAGGACGCGGGACTCTCGGGCGCCTTCGGCGTGGGCACCGGCGCCGGCCCCTTCGGCGGCGGCTCGCTGGTGGAGCGCAACCTGAACCGCTGGACGATCTTCTTCGCGATTCTGTTCGCGATCAACGTGATCGTGCTGCTGAAGATTTGATCTTGCGCGTACGGCGAGGCCACTAGGCGGTAAAACGCACCGCGCCCGCGCGCAGGGCGGGGCAGACGATGCCGTAGGCGAAGCGGCGGCCGTAGAACTCGCCGTCGCTCGTGAGCTGCTGGTGGCGGGCGATCGCCTGGGTGCGGGACAGGATTCCGAGCACGCTGTCGGTGAGCCGCAGGTCGCGCAGCGGGCGCGTGATCCGGCCATTCTCGATCAGGAACGTGCCGTCGCGGGTCACGGCCGTGATCAGGGTCTCCTTCGGGCGCACGACGTTCGCGTACCAGAGCCGCGTCACGTAGACGCCGCGCTCCACCGGCCCGCACAGCTCCGTCTCGTCGCTCGCGCCGCCGCCCGCCAGCACGAGGTTCGTGGGGGATGGACCCGACGGGCTGCCGCCCGGGGCGAGCGCGTGCCCCGTGCTGGTGGCCCCCGCGATGGCGGCGCTGCGCCTGTCGTGCGCCACCGAATGGGCCACGCCGTCCTGGATCAGCGGGATCGGCGCCTTGCGGGTGCCCTCCGCGTCGAACGAGCGCGGCAGCGTCCGCGCGGAGCGCGGTGAGTCCGACAGGTTGACCAGTGGCACGGCCACGCGCTGCCCGAGGCGGCCGTCAAGCGCGCCGCGGCCCTCGGCGTGCGCCAGGCCGTTGAACGCGCTGCCCGCGAGCAGGTCGAGCAGCCATCCGACCGCCGCCGGCTCGAAGACCACCGTGTACTCGCCCGGGCCGAGCCGGGCCGGCTCGCCATCCACCACGGCCTTCCGCGCCGCCTGTTCGGCGAGCTCGCGCGCGGGGATGTCGGCGACCGTGATCGCGGTCCGTGACGCGTAGCCGCTGCGGCCGCTCGGCGCGATGCAGATCACCTTCATGAAGGCGTCGGTGCGGCGCTCGGCGCCGGAGCGATCGCCCATGGCCCAGGCCTCCTCCTGCTGGGCCACCGTCCAGATGCCGTGCGCCTCGAGCCCCTGCTCGCCCGCGACTGCGAACGCATCCGCGAGCGCGGCGGCGCCCACCTCCGGGTCGAGCTCCGCCGTGCGCGGGTCGAACCCGAATCCGGGATCGCCAGCGCCGGGTAGCGGGGTCGGGTCGAAGCCCGGGAAGTTGCTCTCGCCGACCGCCGCGGCGGCCTCCGCCGCCAGCCGGGCCCGCTCGGCGCAGTTCGCCAGCGCGCGGTCGTCCACCGCGTTCGTCGAGGCCCGTCCCACCTGGCCCCGGAACGGGATCGCGATCTCCACCGTGAGGTCGTCGATGGCCGTCGACTGGGTGGGCCTTCCCGCCGCGAAGCGCAGCATCAGCGAGTGCTCGCGCGTGACGCGCGCGAAGGCGTCGGGGGCACCCCGGGCGGCCGCTCGGCCGGCGACCTCCTGGGCGATCACGCCACGCCCACTTCGACGTCGCGGAAGCGCGCCGGCGCCGTCCCGTGCGAGACCCTCATCACCTGCCCCGGCTCGCCCTTGCCGCAGTCGAGCAGCGAGATGAGGCTCCACTCGCTGGGCGAGCAGACCGCATCGCAGCTCCCCCAGAACTCGGGCGTCATGCCCGCGTAGCTCGGGTTGCGGACGAGCCGGCCGCGCTCGCCGTGCTTGATCTCCCAGGCCGCCTCGCCCTCGAACTGGAAGTGGAGCCGCCTGTCGTCGATCGACCACGACCGGTTCGTCTCGATCAGGAGGCCGTCGTCCGTGTCCGCGATCAGCTGCTCGAGCGTCCCCGCCTCGCCGGGGTCGAGGTTCACGTTCGTCATCCGCACGATCGGCTGGCGCGCGAAGCCCTCGGCGCGCATGCAGCCGCCCGAGCGCTCGAGCCCGATCTCGGACGCGGTCTCGCGCGAGGACAGGAAGCCGGCCAGCACGCCGTCGCGCACGATCGGCACGGGCCGGCCCTCCACGCCCTCGTCGTCCCAGCGGAAGCTGCCGAGCCCGCCCGGCACGGTCGCGTCGGCGGTCACGTTGACCCGCTCCGAGCCGAAGCGAAGCGACCCGATCCCGTCGTGCGGCACGAAGCTCGTGCCCGCGTAGGAGGCCTCGCGCCCCAGGATGCGGTCGAGCTCCACGGCGTGGCCGACCGACTCGTGTACCTGCAGCCCGAGCTGCTCGCCGGCCAGGATCAGCGTGGAGCGACCGTGCGGGCAGGCCGGTGCGCGCAACAGCTCCGCGGCCTCCGAAGCCACGAGCGGCGCGTGCCCAGGCAGCTCGAGCGCCAGGAAGTGCTCGTAGCCCGCCTCGGCGACGTGCCCGCCGTGCGACGCGGGGTAGGAGCGCACCTGCGTGTCCGCGCCGTCCACCGCGACGGCCGCGATCCCGCCGCCGCACTCGGTGATGCGCTGCTCGCAGAGCGCGCCCTCGCTGTTCGCGAACAGCTTCTCGGTCTGGAACGCCGAGAAGCGCGCCAGGGTGATCTTCACCCCCGGGTCGGTGCGCAGGCCGAGGTCGGCGGCGAGCAGGATGGCGAGCTTCTCCTCGACCGGGACGTTGAAGGGGTCGCGCTCGACCGGGGTCGCCCACTCTCCCCGCGCGGGCGGCTCGGGCGCGAGCGGGGCGGCGTCCGGCACCGACGGCTGCGCCTCGGCGATCGCCAACGCCCGCCGCAGCGCATCCTCGGCGTCCGCGCGGTCGGTGCCGCGCGCCGCCGCGAAGCCCCAGGAGCCGCCCACGCGCACGCGGATCCCGATGCCCTCGCTCTCGTCCGAGTCGAGCTGGTCCAGCCGGCCGTTGCGCGTGGAGAGCCGCTCGACCCTGGAACGCACAAAGCGCGCGTCGGCATAGCCGGCGCGCGCTTGCGCTGAGTCGATCAGGTCACGGAGCAGGTCTCGCACTGGGCGAGCCTACCCGTGGTTGGTAGGCGCTAGGCCTGCTTGACCGCCGAGATGTCGAGCTCGAGCTTGACCTTCTCGCCCACCAGCAGGTTGCCGCTGCCGAGCGCCTGGTTGAAGGTCATGTTCCAGTCGCCGCGGTTGAGCTGGCCGACGACCTCGAGGCCAACGCGCTCGTTGCCCCACGGGTCGGTCTCGGTGCCCTGGACCACCGCGGTGAGGGTCACCGGGTTTGTTACCCCGTTCATGGAGAGGTTGCCGTCGATCTCGAACGTGTCCTCGTCGAGCGGGCGGATCGCTGTGGACTCGAAGCTGAGCTCCGGGCTCGCCTCGGCGCCGAAGAAGTCGGCCGAGCGCAGGTGCTCGTCGCGGCCTGCGTCGTTCGTGTTGATCGACGCGACCTGGACGGTGCCCGATGCATGCGCCGTGGAGTCCTCGCCGATAGCGAGCTTGCCCTCGAACTGCTCAAACTTGCCGCGCACCGTCGCGATGCCGAGGTGCTTCACGGAGAAGCCGACGGTCGAGTGGGACGGGTCTACCGACCATGTACCGGCCGGGACGAGTGTCGTATCTGCTGTGGAAATCATGTCGCTCCCTGGGTGTTCGCCTGGAAAACTGCTTGCATGTGCAACTATCGCAGCGCAGGGCGCGTCTGCACATGGCAGAAACAGGCGCGTGCATGTACTTATCTTGCGTAAGTACCGAGGGCGGCTGCGGCAGAACCCCTGCCGGTCCGGACTGCGCCCTCCATGTAGCCGCAGACCCACTGGTCCGACCCGCACACGTAGAACGGCGGTTCGTGCTTGCCGTGGAGCGGCCCGACCGACATCACGTCGCCCGGGCGCCAGCCGGTGATGTAGCCGAGCGTGAAGGGGTCGACTCCCCAGCGCCGGAAGAAGACCGCCTGCGTGTCGCGGGCCTCGCCGCCGAAGGCCTCGACCATCTCTTCGGTCAGCTCCGCCTGGAGCTGAGCCTGCGAGGTGGTGAGGAAGGCGGCGAGCCGCTCCGGCGGCACGAGCGTGGACATGATCCCCTCGCGCTGCACCCAGGTGCCGCCGATCACGGCGGTCTCGAAGTAGCAATCGCCGTTCTGACCGTTCGCGTGCCAGAACGAGTCCGTGTAGGTGAAGACCACCTTCGCGGCGAGCGCGTGGCGCTGCCGGTCGAGTGAGCGCATCCGCTCCTCGGAGACGCCCTCGACCCTGATCCGCCGCAGCGGCCCGACCGGGACCGCGCAGACGACGGCGTCGCAGTCGAAGCGCTCGCCGGTCTCTGCCGTGACCGTGCAGCCCTGGGGCGACACGCGGATGCGCGTGACCGGCGCCGCGTAGCGCACCCGGTGGCCGAGCTCCTCGGCCATGCGGAGAGCGACCGTCGCGGAGCCCTCCGCCACGCGGTTGCACTCCCAGATCTCGTAGTCGTAGAAGCCGTTGCCGCCCGCCGCGGCCTCCTTGCGCAGCTCGGCCAGCAGGGAGGTCCGCTCGACGGACTCGGCTGACAGCGCGAGCATCGCCAGGTCGCGTGCGCGCACCACGTTCGGCGCGGCGCCGCGGTCCCGCAGCCAGTCGGCCACGGAGAAGCTGTCGAGCCGCGCGGCGTCGGGGTGCGACCACGGATCGTCGGGGTCGACGCTCCGCGCGAGCGCGCCAAACTCGTCCGAAAGAGCTGCAAAACTGGCACGATCCGCGTCGCTCATCCAGGGAAAGCCGTCCCCGACGAAGCGCCCGTCCGCGAGCACCCAGGTGTTCTCGCCGGGAAGCTGCGGAAAGGACGGGACGATGGTGAGGCCGAGCTCCTCCACGAGTCCGACGTACGCCTCGTGAAAGGGGCCGACCACCTCGCCGCCGAGCTGCACGATGCGCCCGTCGGGCAGCGTCGTCTGCTCCACGCGGCCACCGGCCCGGTTGCGCGCCTCCACCACGAGAACGTCCGTGCCGGCGTTCATCAGATCGCGTGCGGCGCTGAGACCCGCCAGGCCGGCGCCCACGACCACCGCGTCGTACCTCACGGAGGGATCCTCTCATGACCGACACAGAGCGCCGCGCTCTCACCGTCCTCGCCTTCGACGAGCTGCGCCAGGCGTCCGGTGGCCTTGGTCAGGTCCAGCAGGCGGTCACCGGGCGCGTCTTCCGCGCGGTCGGACCGGGTGCCGTGCTCGTGCGCCCGGTGCACGAGGCGGTCACGCGCGGGGTCTACGCCGGCCTCGGGCTCGGCACGCGCGCGCTGGGGATGGCCGCCGCCGCGGCGGTCGGCATGCGCGACGCGCCCGCCCTGTCGACGACGGCTCGCGGCAGCGCGATGATCGCGGCGATCACCGGCCTGCGCGGCGACGCGCTGGAGGAGGCGGGCAGCCCGCTCTGCCAGCCGATGGCCGTGCGCGTGGGCGGGGAGCCGGTCGCACTCGATCCGGACGCGCTCGCCGCGGCGTTCCCGGAGGCGAGCCCGCGCGTCGTCGTGTTCGTCCACGGGCTGATGACCACCGAGTTCTCGTGGAGCCTCGGCGGCCGTGAGCGGTTCGGCGACCGCCTCGCGCACGAGCTCGGTTGCACCCCGGTCTACGTCCGCTACAACAGCGGCCGCCACATCTCGGAGAACGGGCGCTCGCTGAGCGAGCTGATGGGGGAGCTGCTGGCGGCCTGGCCGGTAGCGGTCGACCGGATCGCGCTCGTGGGCCACTCCATGGGCGGCCTCGTGGCCCGCAGCGCCTGCTGCCACGCGACCGAGGACGACGCCGCCTGGGCGCGGCTCGTCACGCACAGCGTCTCGCTCGGCAGCCCGCACATGGGCGCGCCGCTCGAGCAGGCGGTGCACGTGCTGAGCGCCGGCCTCGCCAGGCTCCCGGAGACGCGCCCGTTCGCCAACTTCCTGCGCCGCCGCAGCGGCGGCATCCGCGACCTCCGCCGAGGGTCGCTCGTGGACGAGGACTGGCGCGACTGCGATCCCGACGCGCTGCGCGGGGCGGCCTGCGCGGAGGTCCCGCTGCTCGAGGGCGCCACGCACTGCTTCGTGTCCGCCACGGTCACGCGCAGCGACCGCCATCCCGTCGCGCGGCTGCTCGGCGACACGCTGGTGCTCGTGCCGAGCGCGTCCGGTCGCGGCCGAACACGCCGGATCCCGTTCGACGAGGACTACGGGATGCACCTCGGCGGTGCCAGCCACTTCGCGCTGCTGTACCACCCGGCGGTCTACGACCGCCTGCGTGACTGGCTCGCCTAGACGCCCCGCGGCGCCGCGTTGTCGAGCACGACGCGCATCAGGTCGCGGATGGACAGCATGCCCACGACCTCGTCGCCCTCGACGAGCGGGAGATGGCGAAAGCCGCCGTGGATCATCAACACGGCCGCCTGCTGAGTCGTGTCGCCGGGATCCATCGTGTCCGGGTCGCTCGTCATCCAGTCGGAGACGACCGTGCCGTCCTGGATCCCGGCCGCCACGGCACGCAGCACGTCACGCTCGGTGAGGATCCCGGCGAGCTCCGTGCCCTTCATCACGAGCACGGCGCCCACGTCGCGGTCCACCATCCGCTGAGCGACCTCCTGGAGCGGCTCGTCGGGCGCGACGGTGAGGAGGTCGCGCGACATGTGCTCGCGGGCCTGCGGCATGCGCGGACTCTATGTGCTCCTGAGGCGCTAGTCGACCAGCGAGACGAGGCCCACCAGCGCCGGGGCCAGCACGAGCGCGGGGAGGAAGTTGCCGACCTTGACGTCGGTCAGGTCGAGCAGCTTCAGCGAGATCCCCATGATCAGGACGCCGCCGGCGCTCGTGAGCGCGTCGAGCGCCTCACCCTGGAGGACGTCCTCGAACAGCGTGGCGCCGAGCGAGAGGGCGCCCTGGTAGATCAGCACGCTGACAGCGGCGAGCGCCACGCCCCACCCGAGCGCGGCCGACAGGGCGATCGAGGCGAAGCCGTCGAGGAGCGCCTTCGTGGCGAGCGCCTCGTAGTCCCCGGTCAGGCCGTCCTGGATCGCGCCGACCACCGCGAGCGGACCCACGCAGAACAGAAGGCTCGCGTTGAAGAACGCTTCGCTCACGGGCGACGAGCGGCCGCGCGCGGCCTCCACGCGGCGCTGGATCGAGTCGCCGACGGCCGCCAGCCGGTCCTCGATGCGGAGCGCCTCGCCGACCAGACCGCCGAGCAGAACGCCGCCCAGCACGTAGAGCGGGCTCGTGTCGCGCCAGGCGAGCGCGAGGTCCACGCCGATCACCATCGTCACGAGGCCGAGCCCTGCAAGCACGCGGCGCTGGAGCCGCTCCGGCAGGCGGGCGCCCAGGACCACGCCCACGAGCGTGCCGGCCAGGATGGCCGCGACGTTGATGAAGGTGCCGGTCACTCAGGCCTCGTGGCCCGGATCGATGCGCTTGGCGCGGTGGAAGCCGAGCTGGCCGGACTCCGGGTCCTCGTCGGCGTAGAACGGGTCGAGCACCATGCCCGTGTGGTCGCCGAAGTCGATCCGCTGGGCGATCCGGCCCACGAAGCGGTTCGGGCAGCCGTCCAGCAGCGGCACGCCGCCGGGGCCCGGCTGCCACTCGCAGCGCTCGAACTTGTCGATCTCGTCGCCGGTCTCGCCGCCGAACAGCTCGGCCAGCTCGGTTGCGTCCTCGGGCACGAGGTGGATGGCCATCGAGTCGGCCTTCTGCGCCACCCGGAAGGTGTGGTTCTTGTCTGAGATCCCCGCCAGGAAGCGGGGCGGATTGATGCTGCACTGCGTGGCAAATCCGATCAGGCACCCGGAGCGCTCGCCGTCGGCCACGACCGTCGCGATGAACATCGGATAGTCGAGCTGAGCGACCAGCTTCTGAAAGGTCTCCTCCGTTTCATCCATGGCGTTCGGGAAGACTAGGCTGGCTGCCATGGGACAACCAGTCGTTCACTTCGAGGTCATTGGCAAGGACGGCGCGCAGCTCCAGAGCTACTACTCGGACCTGTTCGGGTGGGACATCGACGCGAGCAACCCGATGGGCTACGGCGTCGTCCAGCGCGAGGGCAACACGAACACGGAGGGCGTGGGCATCGGCGGCGGCGTCGCCGGTGGGCCCGAGGGATACGAGGGCCACGTGACCTTCTACGTCGAGGTGCCGGACGTCGAGGCGGCGCTGGCGAGGGCCGAGGAGCTCGGCGGCACGCGCGTCATGGGTCCCGAGGAGATGATGGGCCGGCTCGTCCTTGGCCAGCTCAAGGATCCCGAGGGGCACCTCGTGGGGCTCGTCAGCGGCATGTCGTAGCCCGCTGCAAGAACGCGCCCGCGAGGAAGGAGAATGCCGTCCGCGGCCGATCGGTAGTGTGCCCATGTCAGTACCGCCGAGTCCCGCGTCGGGCAAGACGGGGGAACGGGGGAACCAGTGGCCCAGGCATCTGGGCTGGGGCGAACGTCGTGTGATCGCGGCGAAGCGCAACTCCAGCGCGAGCCCGACAGCTAACCCCGTAGGCGACAGCCGCCATGTCTTCCCGTGCCCTGAGAAACCTCATGCCGTTCGTGGCCGCAGTGGCGGTCGCGGTGGCCCTCCCCGCTGAGGCGAGCGCGCGCTCGTACGCGTCGCGGACGCTCGCGGTCGGCTCCCACGGGAGCGACGTGAAGAAGCTTCAGAGCTACCTGGGCGCGGCCGGTCACAGGGTGAGCCGCGATGGGGCGTTCGGGCCGCGCACGGCGAGCGCGCTGAGGGCGACCGAGGCGGAGCTCGAGCTGAGCGCCGACGGGATCGCCACGCGCCGCGAGCAGCGCAGGATCCGGATCGCCGTCAAGGACCCGGGCCCCGGCGGCGCGGCCTATGTCGCCCCGCCTCCCGTGGACAAGGTGGTCCCGGGCGAGGAGGGCACGGTCACGCCCGACGGCTTTGCGGTGCCGCCGGCGTCGGCACCGGAGGTCGTGAAGAACGTCATCGCCGCCGGCAACGCGATCGCGACCACGCCCTACAAGTGGGGCGGCGGCCATGCGAAGTGGGACGACACCGGGTACGACTGCTCTGGCTCCGTGTCCTACGCGCTGCACGGCGGCGGCCTCCTGAACAGCGCGCTCGTCTCAGGTGACTTCTCCCGCTGGGGCCTCCCCGGCGAGGGCAGCTGGATCAGCATCTACGCGAACGGCGGCCACGTCTACATGGTCGTTGCCGGCATGCGCTTCGACACGAGCGCCCGCTCGCGCTCTGCCTCGCGCTGGACGATGGAGCAGCGCTCCTCGAACGGCTTCACCGTCACGCATCCGAGAAACCTTTAGCTAAGCGTCAGCTTGAGGGTGAGGCTGGGCCGAGCGGGCCTTTCGAGGGGGCCTGTCCCTCGTACGGGTGAACCGGAAGAAAGTTGTCGCGGAACTACCGCATGTGTGCGATGCTCGGCTTCGATGCGGAGCTGGCCCAAGCTTGGCTGACGGGGACGTCGGCCGCCGTGACAGGACGCGCTTGCGTGTGAGCGCACGTCGAGTACTGCAGCTTGCTGCTCCAATCGCGCTGATCGCCTCGTGCACGGTGGCCTTCGGCGCTCCGGCCAGCCCAAGCGGCGCGCCCGCGGGCCCGAGCGCGGCGAGCGACCACCGCTGCCGTGGCTCGATCGCGACGATGGTCGGCACCCGCGGCCCCGACGTGCTGGTCGGCACCCGCCACAACGACGTGATCGTCGGGCTCGGTGGCGACGACATCATCAGGGCGGGCGCAGGTCAGGACAAGGTCTGCGACAACGGCGGTAACGACCACGTCATCCTCGGCGCGGGTGACGACGAGGCCGGTGGCGGCGACGGCAACGACCGGATCGAGGGCGGCCGCGGCGACGACTGGCTCGCCGGCCGCGCCGGCAGGGACACGATCAAGGGCGGCCGGGGCGACGACCGCATCATCGGCGAGCTCGGCAACGACAACCTGAGCGGCGAGGCCGGTGCGGACAACATCGGCGGAGGGCCGGGTACCGACAGGTGCGACGGCGGGCCGGGCCACGACCGGATCCGGACCTGCGAGCGCGGCCCGATCGAGGACCGACCGCCGGTGGCCGTGGACGACACGGACTCGACGAGCGAGGTCGGCGTCAAGCTCGTCTCCGTGCTCGCGAATGACTCCGACCCCGACGGGGACGCGCTCCACGTCGCGTCGGTCGATGCGACGGGCACGATCGGCGGTGTGGCGGTGGCGCCCGGCGGCAGCGGCATCCGCTACGACCCGACGGGCCACTTCGACACGCTCGCGCCGGGTGAGAGCGCCACGGACCAGTTCAGCTACAGGCTCGCCGGCGGCACCGCCGCCGCCAGGGTCGTCGTCACGATCGCGGGCACCGACACGGACCCGCACGCTGTTGCCGACACACGCTCGGGAATCGACGAGGACGACCCCGCCCAGGTGATCGACGTCCTCGCCAACGAGACGGATCCCGACGGCGGAACGCCCGCGACGATCGCGTCCGTGACGCAGCCGCCGAACGGCACGGTGGCGATCACGGGCGGAGGCACGGCGCTCACGTACCAGCCGAGCCAGGACTACTGCACGAACACCTTCCTGCCCACCGACAACTTCTCCTACTCGCTGGCGCCTGGCGGCTCCACCGCACCGGTCTCCGTCACGGTCACCTGCGAGAACGACGCTCCCGAGATGCTCACGAGCGGCGGCCAGGCCGCGTTCGTGGAGGACGCCGGACCGGCTCAGGTCGACGGCGGCCTGGACGTCATCGACGTCGACTCCTCGAACCTGTCCAGCGCGACGGTCGCCATCACGGGCAACTTCCAGTCCGAGGACTCGCTCGGCGTCACCGCCGAGCCCGGCATCACGCCCAGCTACAACAGCGGCACGGGGGTGCTCACGCTCACCGGCGACGCATCCGTGACGGACTACGTGCTGACGCTCAAGTCGATCACGTACTCGAACGACTCGGACACGCCGAACACCGCGGACCGCACGGTCAGCTTCACGGTGACCGACTCCTCGAGCGCCCCGAGCACCACCGCGACGCGCGACGTGTCCGTCACGCCCGCGAACGACGCGCCCGTCGTGGGCACGAGCGGCGGCAACACGAGCTACACCGAGAACGCGGCGGCGACCGTGATCGACGCCAGCGCCACCGTGGCGGACCCGGACGACACGAACATCGAGAGCGCCACGGTGCGCGTCTCCTCGGGCTTCCAGTCCGGCGACGCACTCACGATCGCGGCTCAGGCTGGCATCACGGACAGCTACGACAGCGGCACGGGCGTCCTGACGCTCACGGGCTCGAAGCCGCTCGCCGACTACCAGACCGCGCTGCAAGCGGTGAAGTTCAGCTCTACGCACGACAACCCGCCGGCCACCAAGGCCGTCGAGTTCAAGCTGAACGACGGCGACGCCAACAGCAACGCACCCACGAAGACAATCGCCATCGCGGCGGTGAACGACGCGCCCACGCTGACCACGACGGGCGCGGCCCTGGGCTACGGCGAGGACGCCGGCGCGGTGGCCGTGGACACGGGCCTCACGATCACCGATCCCGACTCGACTCAGATCCAGGGTGCCACGGTGACGATCAGCTCGGGCTTCGTCAGCGCAGAGGACGAGCTCGCGTTCGCGGCCCAGTCCGGGATCACGGGCTCCTATAACGACACGACCGGGACGATGACCCTGAGCGCGACGGCGGGCACCGCGAGTGTCTCCGCTTTCCAGGCCGCGCTGCGCTCGGTGACCTACAACAACAGCTCCAACAGCCCGACGACCCCACGGACGGTGACCTTCCAGGCGACCGACGCGGAGGGCGACGCGAGCAACAGCCCGACGCGGACGATCAACATCAGCGCGGCGAACGACTCGACGGTAGTGACCACCTCCCCGGGCTCGACCGGCTACACCGAGGGCGCCGCCGCGGTCGTGGTCGACAGCGCGCTGACAGTCAGCGATCCGGACGACACCAATCTCGAGGGCGCCACCGTGACCATCTCCGGTGGGGCCAACACCGGCGACACGCTCCAGTACGTGGACCAGCCCGGGATCGCGGGCAGTGGCAGCGGCACGGGGACGCTCACGCTGACGGGCTCGGCCACGCTCGCCGCCTACCAGGCCGCCCTGCGCACGGTCAAGTTCGTCACGACGCACGACAACCCGACGGTCACCAAGACGATCGAGTTCAAGGCGAACGACGGCGACGGCCTTGGCAACGGCGCCAGCAAGACGATCACGGTCACGCGCGTGAACGACGGGCCGACCATCAACACGACGTCCGAGGCGCTCTCCTATGAGGAGGGCGACGGCGCGACCGCGGCCGACAGCGGGCTCACGCTCACCGATCCGGACTCCACGGGGATCGACGGCGCAACGGTCCAGATCACCGCGAACCACGTGCAGAGCGAGGACACGCTCGCGTTCGCCGATACCGCGGACATCGCCGGGACCTACGACGACGCGACGGGCAAGCTGACGCTCACCGGCTTTGACACGGTCGAGAACTACGAGACCGCGCTCAAGTCGGTCACCTACGAGAACGGCTCGAGCACCCCGACCGTCTCGACGCGCACCGTGAGCTTCCAAGCCACGGACGCCGAGGGCGACAACAGCAACACCGCCACGCGCGACATCTCGGTGGGCCCCGTCAACGACGCGCCAACCGTCACGACGAGCGGCGACGACACGGACTACGCCGAGGGCGATCCCGCCACCCAGATCGACGGCGGGGTCACGGTCGCCGACGTGGACGACACCAACATCGAATCGGCCGAGGTGAAGATCTCGGCGGGCTTCGACGCCGGCGACCTGCTCGAGCTGGTGGACCAGGCGGGGATCACCGACAGCTACGACGCCGGTACCGGCATTCTCACGCTGACGGGCTCGAAGTCGCTGGCGGACTACCAGACCGCGCTCCGGGCGATCACGTTCCGGAGCACGTCGGACGATCCGGCCGCGTCGAAGACGGTTGCGTTCAAGGTGAGCGACGGCGACCTGGACAGCGCCGCCGCCACCAAGACCATCACGGTGACGCCCAGCAACGACGGACCGACGATCACGACGACCGGCACCAACCTGGACTACACCGAGAACGAGGGCGCGAAGGTGATCGACAGCGCCCTGACGCTCACCGAGGACTCGACCGAGGTGGCCAGCGCACAGGTGTGGATCAACACACCGGAGTTCGACTCCACGCAGGACTCGCTGGCCTTCACCGACCAGCTCGGCATCACCGGCATCTACCACTCCGCCACCGGCGTTCTGGACCTGAGCGGCACGACCACCCCCGCGAACTACCAGACGGCGCTCCGCAGCGTGACCTACTCGAACTCGAGCGAGGGACCGTCGCCCGCGCGTACGATCAGCTTCCAGGCGACCGACGGCCTGGCGACCGCGGGCAACATCGCCACGCGCGGAATCGCGATCACCGCCGAGAACGACCCGCCCACCGCGGTCGACGACACCGGGACGACCGACGAGGATACGACGCTCAGCGTGGCTGCCGCCGGAGTGCTCGGCAACGACACCGACCCGGATTCCGGCGACACCAAGACGGTCACCGAGCTGAACGGATCGGCCACGCTGACCGGCACGTCGGACGACGGCGCGGCGGTGACGATCAACGCCGACGGGTCCTACACCTACAACCCCGGCAACCTCTACCAGGGGCTCTCCACGGGCGAGACCGACACGGACTTCTTCACCTACACGATGGCGGACGGCGCGGGCTCGCCCGACACGGCCACGGTGAACATCACGATCGACGGCGTCAGCGACGCACCGACCGCCACGGCCGACAGCTTCAACGCGATCGGCAACACCGCGTTGTACGTGGGGTCGACGAAGCCGGCCGGGACCGCCGGCAAGGAGATCAGCGGCTCGGTTCTCGCGAACGACACCGATCCCGACTCGTCGCCCGGCTCACTGAACGTCGAGCCGGTCACAGACGCGCCGACGACCCAGGGCGGCACGGTCACGATCGCCTCGAACGGCCACTTCGTCTATCAGCCGGACGACGGCGACACCGGCGTGGGCGACACGTTCACCTACCGGGTCTGCGACACCGGCCCACCGTGCGACAACACCACGGTGACCAACTCCACCGGCACCGTCACGCTGCCGCTCGCCGGTCAGGTCTGGTACGTGAAGAACGACTCGGCGGCTGGCGGCGACGGCACCTCTGACGGCCCCTTCGACACGCTCGCCGAGGCGGAGACGGCCTCCGGCGCCAACGACACGACCTTCGTCTATGACGGCGACGACGGCACGACCGGGCTCGACAGCGGTTACGCGATGGACTCGGGCGAGCGCCTGCTCGGCGAGGTCCACGGCCTGTCCGTCGATCCGGACCAGGGCGGCCCGCTGGGCACGGAGTCCCTGCGAGGCGCCGTCGCGAACGCCCATCCGACGCTCACGGCCAACAACGAGGACGTCGTCGCCCTGGACGACGGGAACGAGCTGCGCGGCTTCGTGCTCGACCCGCAGGGCACGGGCGGCGGCATCGCGGGTGGCAGCGGCGACACCGGCGGCGGGACGATCGACAACGTGAAGGTCACCGACACGGGCACGGCCGGCGACCAGCCGGGCCTGAAGCTCGAGTCCACGGCCGGCACGTTCAACATCTCCGAGCTGACGGTCGACAACAGCGGAGCCACCTCCCCGCCGAGCACCGCCAAGGGCGTCTACGTCCACGGAGCGGGTACCACGAACTTCCTGTCGGCGGGCACGATCTCGATCACCACAAAGGGCGCGGCTGGCCTTGACGCCGACACCACGAACATGGGCTCCGGCAGCGTGTTCGACGACATCACGGTCACGGCCTCGGGCAGCGGCGGCGTGCGTCTGTTCAACACCACCGGCACGACTCAACTCGGTGGCGGCTCCGGCGCCGACCTCAGCCTGACGACCACGTCCGGCGGCACCGCGGCGCTCAGCATCAGCTCGGGTGGCACGGTCAGCGTGCCAAGCGCCGGTACCTCGAACATCTCGGCCAGCGGCGGTCCGGCTATCGACGTCAACGGTACGCCCGGCATCTCGCTCGACCTCGACACGGTGAGCTCGACGGGCAGCGCGACCAGCGGCATCTCGCTCTCGGGTCTCGCGGCAGGCACGTTCACGGCGGCGGCCGGGTCGATCAGCGGCGCTACCGGGACGGCCTTCAGCGTGTCCGGCGGCTCGGGCGCCATCACCTACCCGGGCAACCTGGGCGACGGCACGGGCCAGGCCGCCTCGATCCTCTCCCGGACAGGCGGCGCGGTCACGCTCAGCGGCCAGATCAACGACTCGAGCGACGCGGGCGGCGGCATCACCGTCTCCAGCAATACCGGCGGCTCGACCACGTTCAGCAGCGGCACGAAGACAATCCGTACGACGAACGGGGTCAACCCGAACGCGGTCGTGATGAGCGCGAGCGACGGCCACACGCTGAGGCTGACCGGCGGCGGCCTTGACATCGACACCACTACGGGCCGGGGCCTCCACGCAGACACGAGCGGCACGATCGAGGTGAGCGGCAGCGGAAACACGATCGACAGCACGACAGGCCGCGCCCTCGAGATCGCGAACACGGACATCGCCGCGACCGGCGGCGCCACCCCAGGGGGGGTCACGTTCCAGAGGATCTCGTCGAACGGCGCCCCGACGGGCATCACGCTCAACAACACCGGCGCGGCCGGCTCGGGTCCGTTCACGGTCGCCGGCAACGGCGGTAGCTGCACCGGCGCGGCGAGCTGCAGCGGCGGCGCGATCCAGAGCTCGACCGCCAACGGCATGACCCTGACGGGCGTGGGCGGCGGCGTCAGCCTGCACCTGATGCAGATCTCGCAGAGCACTGCGGGCGTGGGCGGGGGCGACGACGGGATCAACGGGTCGAATATCGCCGGGTTCGCCCTGGACGACTCGCGCGTCATCAACCACGGCAACACCGGCACGGACGACGGCGTGGATCTAAGCCAGGTCAGCGGGACGGTCGGCTTCAACGGCACGACGGTCGACGGAAGCGCCCACAACAACGTCGTCATCGCCAACACGAGCGGCAACGCCACGATCACGGTCGCCGGCGGCAACTACTCGAACACCAACAACTTCGCGACGTCGGGCGCCGACGCCATTCTGCTTCGCAACGACCAGACCGGCACGATGACCGCGACGATCGGTAACGCGACGTTCAACAACAACCGCGACGACCACGTGCAGGCGACGGCGGACGGCGACTCGGCAGCCACCATCAACCTGACCGTGACGGGCAACACGATGACCGATCCGGTCGGAGGCCAGGGCAACGGCATCACGGTCAACCCCGGCGGCACCTCCACCACCGAGCTCACAGTCACGGGTAACAACATCCAGGGCTCGAACCAGGCGGCGATCACGGTCGACGGCCCGGGCAGCGCGCCCCTGCCTCAGCCCTCCAACATCGACGCCACGATCACCGGCAACACGATCGGCAACGCCGCGGTCTCCCGCTCGGGCTCCTGGTCCGGGGTCGGCGTGGCGATCAACTCGAACGGCGGCGCCGACATCGACGCGCTGGTGTCGAGCAACAACATCTTCCAGTACACGAACCCGGAGGGGCTGACGCTGATCCAGAACGACGGTGTCGGCTCGCTGAACGCAACCGTCCGCGGAAACATCATCGGGAGCCAGGCGGACACGCCCAACAACATCTACGGCGTACGCGCGATCTACGGCAGCGATGTGACGGACACCGGCACCGGCTGTCTCGACCTCGGTGGCGCGGGTGCCTTCAGCAACAACCTCACCGGCTCGTCGCCGACAGGCAGCTTCGACATCCGTCTACGCCAGGCCGGTCCCACCACGCTGCAACTACCCGGCTACGGGGGCACAAGCCACGACACGGCGGCGGTCGGGACCTACCTGGTGGGCCGCAACACGGCGCCACACGGAGCGGACGTGAGCCAGCCCAACGCATCGGCGACCTACACGGGCGCCGCGAACTGTCCGCTGCCGTGAGGTCGGGGAGCGGCTGAGTGGCCACACCATTCCTGGGCGAGCTGAAGCTGGTGTCCTGGGGCTACGCACCGAAGGGCTGGGCGTTCTGCAACGGCCAGTTTCTGCCCATCAACCAGAACCAGGCGCTGTTCGCGCTGCTCGGCACGATGTATGGCGGCAATGGCCAGACGACCTTCGCGCTGCCGGAGCTGCGCGGCCGGGTGCCCCTGCACGTGGGATCGGGCTTCAGCCAGGGGAGCGCCTTGGGCGAGGAGGCGCACACGCTCGCCCTGGCGGAGATGCCGACGCACAACCACCCGTTCCGGGCGAACAGCGGCGCGACCACGCAGGCGGCGCCCGCCGCCGCCGCGCTCGGCTCGACCCCGAACACCTACACGGCCTTCAACAACCCGACCTCGATCCAACCCGCGACGATCACGAACGTCGGCGGCGGGCAGGCGCACGAGAACCGGCAGCCGTATCTCGCCCTCAACTGGGTGATCGCCCTCCAGGGCATCTTCCCGAGCAGGAACTGACATGAGCCAGCCGTTCGTCGGAGAGATTCGGATGTTCGGAGGCAGTTTCAACCCGGCGGGCTGGGAGTTCTGCAACGGGCAGGTGCTCGCCATTGCCGAGTACGAGACGCTCTTCCAGCTGATCGGTACGACCTACGGCGGCGACGGGACGTCCACCTTCGGTCTCCCGAACCTTCAGAGCCGTGTGCCCCTGCATGTGGGGGGGCTCACCGGGGCTGGCCCGGGCCTTCAGACCTACAGCCTCGGCGAAGCCGGCGGAACGGAGTCAGTGACGCTCACCCCGCAGCAGATTCCGATCCACAACCATTCCCTGCTCGCCTCCCAGGACGGCGCCAGCTCGCCGAATCCGGAGAACAACACGATCGGCAGCCCGCCGACGCTCACGATGTTCATCGTCGACACGCCGACGGTCGCGCTCTCGGCTCAGATAATCCAGCCGGTGGGCGGCTCCCAGCCCCATGAGAATCGCATGCCCCTGCTAGCGGTGAGTTTCATCATCTCCCTCTTCGGCATCTACCCCCAACCGAACTGACCCATGGCCGACCCATTCGTAGGAGAGATTCGCGTAGTGGGCTTCAACTTCGCCCCCACCGGGTGGGCGCAGTGCAACGGGCAGCTGCTCCCGATCTCACAGAACACGGCGCTGTTCTCTCTCCTCGGCACGTTCTACGGAGGGGACGGCAAGTCGACCTTCGCGCTACCCGATCTCCAGGGCCGCGCACCGGTCCACCAGGGACAGGGACAGGGGCTTTCGGAGTACACGCTCGGGCAGGAGGACGGCGTCGAGACGATCACGCTTCTGCAAACCGAGATTCCGGCCCACGCTCACAATGCGCTGGCGCGCAACGATCCCGCCGAGCTCCAGGCACCCGCGCCAGACCGCGCGATGGCGCGCTCCACGGCGGGATTCGCCTATACGTTGGCCGCGCCCGACGTGACGATGAGCCCCCAGACGCTGAGTCTGTCCGGCGGCTCGCTGCCGCACAACAATCTCCAGCCCCTGCTCGTGATGAATTACATCATCGCGCTTCAGGGCGTCTTTCCACCACGAAGCTAGTGCGGGCCAGCCTGCGCAGCGCGGGGCCGGACGACCGCAGCTTCATGCTGGACGTCTATGCGAGCACGCGCGCGGACGAACTCGCCCTCCTCCCGTGGGAGGCGGCCACGAAGCGCGGCTTCGTCGAGCAGCAGTTCAGGGCCCGGGAGGCCGACCATGGCGCGCACCACCCGCACGCGTCGGTTGACGTGATCGAGGTGGACGGCGAGCCGGCGGGCAGGCTGTTCGTCGACCGGCGAGACGACGAGATCCAGGTGGTCGACATCGCGCTGCTCCCTGCGTTCCGCGGAAGGGGAGTGGGCACCATGCTGCTCGACGAGCTGATCGCCGAGGCCGACGCCAGTGGCCGGGCGCTCACGCTTCACGTCGAGGCGAGCAACCGAGCCCGCTCGCTCTACGACCGGCTCGGGTTCGAGCCGGTCGCCGACGGTGGCATCTACCTCAGCATGTCGCGACCGCCGCGCCGCGCTCAGGCGAAGACAGCCTCGTAGGTGGTCCCGTCCTCCTCATGTCGGATCGGGACGATGAATATCTCGAGTGTGCCGAGCGACGGGTGCTCGAGGGGGTGGATGCCCTGAGCCAGGACCGGGTCAGGCGGACCCCGGAAGGTCACGCTGAAGGGTGCACGGACCCCGGTCTCGTCCTCGGCCGGAGCGTCCGCGTCATGCAGTCGCGCCTCGAGCAGCTCGAGCTCGATCGTGCCGCCCTCACCGGCATCGCGTCCGAATTTCTCGCCGACCGCGGGGGCAAAGCTGTCGACGGAGAGACGCTCGAGCACGGCGCGATGGTAGCCCACGCCCGGCGGGGCTGGCGCGATCGCAGAACGCGGGTTACTGTCCAGGTAGCACCCTCCGGAATGGAACTCGCACCCATCTCATGAGCGGCATGACTCGACGTTCCCTGCTCGTCGTAGGCGCCACGGCCGGCGCCGCTGTTGCCGTGGGCGCGCGCCCGTGGACCGCCGCGGCGGCCGCTCCCGGCTACCTGACGAGGTCGGCCTACACGGGCCTCGAGGGGAGCCGGTTCACGGTCGAGACGGGAGGCGACCCGGTGGTGCTGAAGCTGGAGTCGGTCTCCGACGTGTCCGGGGCTGCCACCCGGCACGCGCTCGTAGGCAGCGACGACGCGTTCGCCCTGAAGTTCTCCGGACCTGTCGGCTCGCCACTCGAATCCGGCATCCACACTCTGCACCATTCTCAGCTCGGGACGATCGAGCTGTTTGCCTCGCCGGTGGACGCGCCGGAGAGCGACCGCAACTACGAGATCCTCGTGGACCGCTCGGTTGGTGCGCCCGCCGCGACGCGCGAGGCACCGAGCCAGCCCAAGCCAGCGGAGCCCGAGCCGGAGCCGAAGGCGGACCCACAGCCCGAGCAGCAGCACGAGGCTGAGGCGGCGCCGGCCCTGCTGAGGCGCCTGACGCTGCGGCGCGCGGGGCGCTGGCTGCGCTGCGAGGTCGTCCTGCGGAGCTCGGTCGAGGCGGAACGCGTGCGCTGCCGGCTGGTGCAGAAGGGCGAGGTCGTGGCCAAGGCCACCCGCCGGGTGGAGGACGGGCGCGCCGTGCTGCGGCTCGAGGCCGCACACAAGCTCGCGGCCGGGCGCTACACGCTCGTCGTCTCGGCGCTCGACGCCGCCGGCAGGGCGACGTCCGAGCGCAGGCGCGTAACCGTTCGCTAAGCGGCGGCGACTGCGCCGACGGCCGCGCTCACGCGTGCGTGGCCGACCCCGCCTGAGATCGTGACCTCGACCAGCGCCGTGCCGGTGGAGTCGACGATCTGGCGTGCACTCTCCAGCGCCGGCGCGAGCTCCGCGGGCGCGACCTCGCAGCTCGCCAGGAAGCGCGCCGCGAAGCCGTTCTCGACGTCGTCGGGGTCGATCTCCAGCAGCTCGACCCGCGGCGAGAGCCGATCGGCGCCCGTCACCGGGCGCACCAGGAACACCGCCATGTCGTCGGGGGTCTCCTCGGCCTCCGCGACGACGCCCTCGAGCACCGTGCAGGCCTCGTCGTCGGGTCCGAGCGTGCCCACGAGCTCGGTGAGGCGGGCGCGGCCGAACATGCCGTCCGCCGCCTTGGCCTCGACCAGGCCGTCGGTGAAGAAGCAGGCGAGCGAGCCGGCGGGCAGCGGGATGGTGGTCTGCCTGACGCCGGTGCGAACGCCGAGCCCGACGGGGGGCGAGGCGCCCACGGCGAGCGGCTCCTCGGCTCCCGGTCCGGCCACGATCGGCGGCGGGTGTCCGGCCGTCGCGTACGTGAGCGTCCCGACGGCCGGGTCGTGCACGGCCACGACCACGGTCGTGAAGCGGCCGGCGAGCTGGACGGGCGCACGCTCTCCGACGGCGGCGATTGCAGCCCGCGGTGACATTCCGCTCTCCAGGCAGCCATGCAGCTGGGCGCGCACCGAGTTGGTGCTCTCGAGTGCGTCCGGTCCGTGGCCGGACACGTCGCCGACGATGATCGCCGCGCGGCCGCCGGGGAGCTCGAAGGCGTCGTAGAAGTCGCCGCCGGCGGCGGGTCCCTCGCTGGGGCGGTACGCGACCGACGTGGCGAGCGCGCCGAGCCTGTCGGGCACCGCCGGCAGCAGCGCGCGCTCGAGCGAGGCGACGTCCCGGCGCAGCTGCTCGCGGTCGCGCGCCAGCGCGCCGGCGCGGCGGCGCTCGACGAACGTACGCGCGCCTAGGCCGAGCGCGAGCAGAGCGAGGAGGCCGAGCGCGATCCACATGAAGGTCGGTATCGCCTTCACGATCGTCTCGATCCGGCGGATGGTGGCGCTGCCGACGCCGTCGGAGGGCTGCTCGTCGCGCGCGCGTGAGGTCCTTGCCGCGTTGCTGCTGCCCGCGTCCGAGCGGCGGGCCGCGATCGTGCGAGCCGCCTCGCGGGGCCCCGCTCCGGCACGGCGATCAGCGCGGCGCGGGTTCGTGCGCGGCCGTGGCCGGCTGGAGCCGCCGGTGCCGGTGCCGGAGCTCGTGCCGGTACCCGTCCCAGAGCCGGCGCCCGAGCCGTTACCGGCAGCGCTGCCGCCCGAGCCGCCCGAGCCACCCCCGCCTGTGGCCTCGTTGAGGGCACGCCGGACCTCGTCACGCACGGGCGCGACCGGCGACTGCTGCACGATCTGCTCTACGGGGTCCGGGAGCGGGTCGTTCACCGCCCCGCCGACGACGCGCTCGGCCTCGTTGGGGAGGGCGTCGGTCACCTGCTTCGGGACCGCGTCGCTCACGGCGCCGTCGGGAAGCGGCAGGAGGCCGTTCGGGCCCGCTAGGTCAGGCAGCTGCGCGAGGGCTGGGGGGCACGTCGCCGCGAGTGCGACGAGGGCGATGCAAAGCGGTCCGGCGATACGACTCCGGCCCCCCGCGGGCCTGGCGTTCGCGTACATCTCACCCCGGGTCATCGGCACGGCGGCCCCGGTCTGAAGGCTGCCGCGCAGAATCTGGACGAGAGAGCGCTGTGGCCTCCAGGTTGCTCAGGCTCAGGCCGAGCCCGCCGGTGGTGCCAAGCACGCCCCCGACCGTGCTGAGCAGGTCCTGCACGTCCTGCTCGACGGCCGCGGTGATGTCGTCGGCCAGTCCCTGTAGCGAGCCCTCGAGGTTGAGCAGGCCGCTCTCCAGCGCCGTCATCCGGATGCCGAGCGCGGCGAGTTGCTCCTGCAACCCCGCGATGTCTGACGCCTGCGTCGCGGCGAGCTGGTCCATCCCCAGCTCCTTGGTGGAGAGCGGCGCCCGGCGAGTGGTGACCCGGATCGTGCGTACGCGCAGCGCCGGGAGGGCCTCGTGACGCGGTCGCCGATGCGGAGCGAGCTGGGCTTGATCGCGACGCGGCCCTTGCTGAACGGCCGAGGGGCGACCACACGGGCGCCGGCGCGCCGTGCACGGGCCTACCGCAGCGGTGCGGAGAGGACGACCCTCCGCACACCGGCGAGCGCGCGTTGCGCGGCCGGCGGCAGCTCCCGGCGCGCCGCCACCAGCGCCGCCGTGCCCGCCTCGACCACCAGCCGCCCTGCCGGGATGGGCGCCGGGCGGCGCGGTGGGTCGAGTCCGCCGAAGGCGAACGTCACGGCAGGGCCGGCCTTCCGCGCGCCGGCGAGCAGCTCATCGTTTGCGGTGACGATGAGCGTCGCGCCGGCATCGCGCCGGACGAGCGGACGGCCCTCGTAGGTGATCGCAGCAAGGTCGCGCAGCGCAGCAGCGGTGCGCCCCGCGGCGTCGGGGGAGCGCGCCGACGCCGACGCCTGCAACGCCGGTCGGCAGCGCAGGAGCGCCGGCTTCGGGCAGAACTGCACGACCTCGGCGTGCACGCCGCGGAACGAGGCGAGCAGCCCGAGCACGGCGCCGCCGGCGGGCGGTGCGCCGAGCCGGATGCTGAGCACGCGGCCCTCCGCGCTGAAGGCGATCACGGACGGCGCGGTGTCGGAGCCCATGGCGCCGGTCGCCGCAGCCACGAGCGCGCGGACCTCGACGTGGGAGGGGCCCGGGGCGCGCTCCTCCTTTTCCCCGCACGCCGTGAGCACGGTCACCGTGGCGAGCGCCAGCGCGGCGGCGCGGCGCCTCACGGCTGCAGCAGAACCTTCACCGCCTGGCGCTCGTCGAAGATCCGGTACGCGTCCGGCGCTTCGTCGAGAGGCACGCGGTGGGTGATCACGCGGCTCGGCTGAAGCTTGCCCGCCGCGATCGCGCCGAGCAGCATCTCGCGGTCCGCACCCGGATCCCCGACCGTGAACCGCAGGGTGATCTCGCGCTCGAACATCAGCGCGTTGTTCAGCGGATAGTCGGGCTCGAAGTGCGCGCCGACGACCGACACGGTGCCGCGCCCACGTACCAGCGACAGCGAGGCGTCGAGTGCTGCCGCAGCGCCCGCCGCCTCGATCACCACGTCCGCGCCAAGCCCGTCGGTGGCGGCGGTGACCGCGTCTACCGCGCCCTCCGGGTCCACGACGTCCGCCCCGAGGGCGGCGGCAAGCTCGCGCCGCTCGGCGATCCCGTCGACCGCGATCACCGTTCGCGCCGTGCCGGCGGCCACCATCGTGGCCATCAGGCCCACGCAGCCGAGGCCCAGGACCACCACGACGTCACCGATGCCGACGCCGCCGCGTCGCACCGCGCCGTGGCCGGTGGGCAGCATGTCGGCCAGGAACACGGCGTCCTCATCCGACACGTCGTCGGGGATCGGCCACAGGCAGCGGTCCGCGAACGGGATGCGCACGAGCTCCGCCTGCCCGCCCTCGAGCCGCGGGTACACGCCCGAGTAGCCGAACAGCGCGCGCGAGTCGCACTGCGTGCGCCGTCCGGCCCGGCAGTGGGCGCAGCTGCCGTCGGAGGTCATGCTTGTGTTGACCACACGCTGGCCCGGCCGCACTCGCGTGACCGCCTCGCCGACCTCCTCCACGGTCCCGACGAACTCGTGGCCCATGATGGTGCCGTTCTCGAACCCGGGCGTGTGCCCGTGATACGGGAACAGGTCGGCCCCGCAGACCGCCGAGACCGAGACGCGCACCACGGCGTCGCCCGGATCGGCCAGCGACGGCTCCGGCACGCTCTCGACGCGCAGGTCCTCCGGGCCGGCGAGCACGACCGCCCTCATGCCGGCTGCTCCAGCTCGACCAGGTACCCGTCGGGGTCCACCGCGAAGCAGCGGTGGCCGCCCCACGGGGGCGAGTAGGGCTCGGCGAGAAACTCGACGCCGGCCGCGCCGAGCTCCCGGTAGGCCGCCATGCAGTCGTCGACCTCGAGCACGAGCAGCGCGTTCATGCGCGAGCGGTCCGCGGGCGCCTCGAGCGCGACGCCCGGACGGTCCTCCGCGGCGTGCCCCTGCTCCGCGAGCGAGAGGCGAGCGCCCGCGAGCGCGAGCGTGGCGTAGGGAGGATCGTCGTAGGTCGCTTCGGCCGAGAAGCCAAGCCGCTCATAGAACGCGACCGACGCACCGACGTCTGAGACCGCAAGGATCGTGCCGAAGCGGGACGTGGTCATCAGTGCCGGGTGTGGCCGCCGTCCACGACGAGCATCGTGCCGGTGACCCACTCGGCCTCCTCGGAGGCGAGGAACGCCACCGCCGGAGCGATCTGGCGCGGCTGCCCCTTGCCCGGGATCGCCTGGAGCTGCTCCACGAAGCCGAACGCCTCGTTGTGGGGGCTGGCCTTGACGCCTTCAGACTCGGTGAGCCCGGGCGCCACCGCGTTCACCGTGATCCCGTGCTTGCCGAGCTCGGTGGCAAGCGACCGTGTCATCCCGAGGATCCCGCCCTTGGCCGCCACGTAGGCCGCCATATTCGGCGTGCCCGCCAGGATGGTGTTCGAGGCGATGTTGACGATGCGGCCGTAGCCGGCCTCGCGCATCGGCTTCTCGACAGCCTTGATCGCCATGAACGGGCCGTCGAGGTTCACGGACATGATCTTCCGCCAGTGCTCGAGGTCGACCTCGTCCCACGGGATGAACGGAACGATCGCGGCGTTGTTCACGAGCACGTCCACCCGGCCGAACCGCTCGACGGTGGCGTCGACCATCGCCTGCACGTCGTCAGGGTTCGAGACGTCGGCTCGGATCCCGAGCCCCTCGCCGGAGAGGCCCTCGGCGGCAGCCCGGGCGCCCTCCTCGTTGATGTCGGCGATCGCGACGGAGGCGCCCTCCTCCGACAGCTTCTCGGCGATTGCCTTCCCGATGCCCTGCGCTCCGCCGGTGACGATGGCCACCCGATCCTTCAGCTTCATGCCTTCCTCCTAGCCCCCGTAGTGGTCCGGGGCGAGCTTGTAGTTGCGGAACGACTCCATGTCGTGCGTGAAGAACAGCTCGGCGTCGTGCTGCCTGACGAGCCGCTTGATCCGCCGGATCGAGCGCACCCCGGCCACCGGGTCGATGTGGAAGCCGGCCTGCTGATCGTTCTCGTACGCCGCGGGCGTGTAGGACACGTCCGCCATGAACATCAGCGGCCTGTCTCCCGCGACGTCCACCATCAGCGAGTAGTGGCCGATGGTGTGCCCCGGCGTGTAGAACAGGTGCAGCCCCTTGAACAGCTCCACGTCCCCGTCGAGCAGCTCGAACTTCGCGCCCTCCCAGTCGAACCCCTTGTCCGAGTACCCGAGCCGCTCGAAGGGCTCCGGCGAGCGCGCCTGCCGGAGCTCCGCCTCGTGCAGGTAGGTCGTCGCGTTCGGCAGCAGCTTGTTGCCGCCCACGTGGTCGAAGTGGAGGTGCGAGTTGATGATCCCGGTCACGTCCTCGGGCTTGAACCCCACCTTTTCGAGCTGCGCCGGGATGGTCTGGTCGTCGGTCTGCTCGGGGAGCTCGAACGGCAGCACCGCGTTCACATGCTCGAGGTCGTAGCCCGTGTCGAACAGGAAGAGGCCGTCGTCGTGCTCGATCAGCACGCTGTAGACGGGAAACCGCACCGGATTGCCCGCCCCGAGGTTCCAGGTGATGTGCGCCTGGTCGATGACGAGCGTCCCGCCGTCGAGCAGGTGGACCTTGGTCGCCATCTCAGCTCAGCGCCTTGCGGACCGCCACGAGCGCCGCGGCGCGCTCCTTCTGAAGCTGCGCTGCGCGCTCGGCGTCGTACTCGAAGAGCCCGGCGCCGCTCTTGATCCCGAGCTTTCCCTGCTCGACGCGTTCCGTGATCGTGCTCGACACGCCCTTCTCGTCGGAGAGGTCCGGGTTGAGGTAGCTCGCGACGGCGTTGTAGATGTCGAGCCCCGCCATGTCGAGCAGCGCCATGGGCGGGACCACGGCGAGCTTGTAGCCGATCCCCCACTTGACGTTCAGGTCGAGCTCCTCGGCGTCGACCACGCCCTCGTCTACGAGGGCCAGGCACTCACGCATGATCGCGTAGAGCACGCGGTTCTCGACGAAGCCCGGCACCTCCTTCTTCAGCGTGCACGGGTAGTAGCCGATCTGGCGAACCAGCTCCTGAGTCGTGGCGGTGACCTCGGGTGAGGTCCGCTCGCCCGGGATGATCTCGATCATCGGGATCAGGTGGGGCGGGTTCGACCAGTGCGTTCCGATCACCCGCTCGGGGTGCTCGAGCTTCTCGGCGATCTTCGTGATCGGGATCCCCGACGTGTTCGACGCCAGGATCGCCTCCGGCGTCACGTGCCGCTCGAAGTCCGCGAACACCTGCTGCTTGAGCTCGAGCTTCTCCGGCACGGCCTCCACCACCAGGTCCGCGCCGTCGAGCGCGGCCGCCAGGTCGGGCTCGAACCGAAGCTCGGCCGACCCGCCCGATGCGCCATCGCCGTCCTCTCCGAGCCGGTCGAGCACGGAGCGCGCGAGCTCCACGCCCGGGCGCGCCTTCTCCAGCTGCTCCTCGCTCACGTCATAGAGCGCGACCTCGACTCCGGCGCGCTCGAGCACGGCGCCCATGCCGGGTCCCATCGTGCCCGTGCCGATAATGGCGGCCTTCCCAACTGCGGTCATTGACCCTCCTCGTCCCTGTCGATCTCTCTTAGGCGTCTCCACACCCGCTCGGGCGTCAGCGGCAGCTCGCGCACGGGGACACCCGCGTCGGCGAGCGCTGTCACGATCGCGGCAGGCACCGCGGCCTGGGCACCCTCGCCGCAGCCCTTCGCCCCGTACGGGCCCGGCCCGTCGCCGTTCTCCACGATCACGGTGTGCATCTCGTCAGGCAGGTCGCGCACGCGCGGTACCCGGTAGTCGAGCAGGGTGTCGTTCATGAGGACGCCGTCCACGAACAGCATCTCCTCGAAGAGGGCATTCCCGAGGCCCTGGATCGCGCCGCCCTCGTCCTGGCGGTGCACGAGCTGCGGGTTGATTGCCTTGCCGACGTCGGCGCAGGTGGCGACCTTGCGCACGGTCACCTCGCCCGTGTCGCGTTCGACCGCGACCTCGGCAGCGGCTACGCAGACCTCCCAGAACACCGGGCCCTCGGCGTACGAGCCCGAGCCCTGCTCGGGTCGCACCTCGCCCGCGCCGATGATCTCGCCGCCGGAGAAGCCGAAGCGTGCCCGGATCAGCCGGGGATAGTCCAGCTCCGTCTCGCCGTCCGAGACCGCCCCGTCGCGCGCGACCAGCTCCTCGGGCTCCGCTCCGAGCGCCGCGCTCGCCGTCTCGAGCAGCTGCCGCCGCACGTCGGCCGCCGCGCGCTGCACGGCCAGTCCGGCGAGCGTCGTGGAGCGGCTCGCGCCCGTCGAGCGGTCGTACGGCGTGAACGCCGTGTCGGCGCCCTGGACGACCACCCTGGATGTGTCGATCGCGAGTTCCTGCGCCGCGATCTGCGCCATCACGGTGCGGGCGCCCTGACCGACCTCGGTCGTGCCGACGTTCACCTCGACGGCGCCGTCGGCCGCGAGGCGGACCGAAGCTCGCGACACCGGATGCGCCCCCGCCGCGAGCAGGCCGACGGAGACCCCGCGGCCCACGCCTTCCGGCGCCGGCTCGTGCCACCCGATCGCCGCGGCGACCTTCTCCACGTCGCCCACGAGGTCCGCATCGAGCGGCTTGCCGCCGGTGGGGCGCACGAGCTCCCCCGGGACGAGCAGGTTGCGCCGCCGCAGCTCGAGTGGGTCGATGCCGGCGCGGCGCGCCACCTCGTCGACCTGCGACTCCCCGATCCACTGGAGGTGGCAGGCGCCGAAGGCGCGGTAGGAGCCGGCGGGTGAGGTGCAGGTGTAGACGCAGTTGCCCTCGACGCGGATCGCGTTCCAGCGGTAGGGGCCGGGCGCGGCATCGCCGGCCGTCGCGCAGACGCGAGGCCCGTTGTCCGCGTAGGCGCCGGTGTCGAGGTCGAAGCGCACCTCGCGCGACAGGAGCGTCCCGTCCGCCCGCGCGCGCGTGCGCATCCAGGCGCGCATGCCGTGCCGGCGGGTCGTGACCATCGAGTCGGCAACGCTGTTCTGGATCCGAACGGGCCGGCCGGCGTGCCGCGCAAGAGCGGCGGTGATCGGCTCCATCTTCGTGTACGACTTCGAGCCGAAGCCCCCGCCCAGGTACGGGACGATCACGCGCACCGAGTTCAGCGGGAGCCCAAACAGGTCGGCGATCTCCGCGCGTACGAGGAAGGGGTGCTGGCAGGACGCCCACAGCGTGAGCCCGTCCTCGCGGAAGTCGCACACGACCGTGTGCGTCTCCATCGCGTACTGGTACACGGCGGGAAACTCGTATTCGCCCTCGACCTCGATCCCCGCCTCGGCGCCCGCGCCCTCCATGCTCCCGGAGTCGAGCCCGTACCGGTAGCAGACGTTGCCGGCCTCCTCCTGGAGCTCGCCCAGACCGTGGAACAGCCCGGCACGGAGCGGCTCCTCGTGCAGCACCGGGGCGCCGTCGGCCAGCGCCTCCTCGAGCGTGCCCACCACCGGGAGCTCGTCGTAGTCAACGACGATGGCCCGCAGCGCCGCCTCCGCCTGCGCCTCCGTCTCGGCCGCCACGGCGGCCACGGGCTCGCCCGCGAAGCGCACGCGGTCGAGCGCCAGGAGCGGGCGGTCCTTCAGCGCGTGGCCGTAGTAGGGGTCCATGCCGCGCAGGTCGCCGCCGGTCATCACGCATGCGACGCCCGGCATCCGCTCCGCCTCCGTCGGGTCGATCCGGACGATGCGCGCATGCGCGAGCTCGGAGCGGAGGACCTTGCCGTGGAGCATCCGAGGGACCTCGACGTCGCCGGCGAAGACCGCCTCGCCGCGCATCTTGGCGTCGGCGTCGCGCCTGTCCACCGAGCGGCCGACCTCGGTGAACAGCTCCTCGACGGTCGCGCTCACGAAACCGCCGCCAGATCGCGCGCTGCCGCGAGGATCGAGGCGTAGCCGGTGCAACGGCACACGTTCGAATCGAGCGCGTGGCGGATCTCCGCCTCGCTTCCGAGGTCGCCGCTGTCACGCAGCGATTTCAGCGTCAGCACGAAGCCACCGGTGCAGAAGCCGCACTGGAGCGCGGCGTGACGTGTGAAGGCCTGCTGGAACTCGGCGAACTCCTCCTGACGCGCGAAGCCCTCGATGGTCAGGATCTCGCGGCCCTCCGCCTCGGCGGCGAGCATGCAGCAGGAGCTGACCGGCAGGCCATCCACGAGCACCGTGCAGGTGCCGCACACCTGCACCTCGCACGAGCGCTTCGCGCCCTTCAGCCCGAGCCGATCGCGCAGGAAGTCGAGCAGGAGCTCCTGCGGCTCGACGACGGCCTCGACGCTCTCGCCGTTCACCTGCAGCCGCATACGCTCCATCAGGCCGCGGCCCCCGGCATGTCGAAGTCGCGGCCATCGCGGCGCAGCTCGCGGATCCATGCCTCCCAGTACTCCGGCAGGAACGCGTCCTGGTACTTCGTGTCGTGGAGCGAAGCGACCGCCTCGTCAGCCACGGGGCGCAACGCGCCCAGGCTCGACGAGGTTGCCTGCACCTTCACGGCCCGCTCGAGCGTGACCGCCGTGAGCACGGCCCACGGCGCGTCCTTGCCGACCACGAGCACGCCGTGGTTTCGCATCAGCAATGCCGAGCGCGCGCCGAGCGCCGCCGCCACGGCCTGGCCCTGGCTCGGGCCGACGATCATCTCGGGCACCTCGTCCAGAGCGGCCACGCCGTCCTTGAAGAGCATCGCGTCGTGGGACAGGAACGCCAGCTCGGCATGCGCGGCGCCGAGCGCCGTCGCGTGGAGCGGGTGCCCGTGTATCACGCATCGAACGTCCGGGCGGGCGCGGTACACCTCCGTGTGCAGAACGGCCTCGAGGTGCATGTCGCTCGCGTTCTCGAGGTCGCCGTTGATCGAGGTGCGGAGCACATCCCCGGGCGTGACCTCGGCGAGTGACACGCCCTTGCGCTTGATCCACATGACCTCCGGGTCGTCGTTCTCGCGCGCGCTCACATGGCCCAGCGTCAGATCCTCGTAGCCGTGGGCCGCCAGGATGCGGCACGCCCACGCGACCTGTTCCGTTAGCGACTCGCCAGTCACCGACGCTCCGTCGGCGGATAGTCCGGGTGTGGGAAGCCGAAGACCATCACCACGTCCTCGTCGCCGTCGTTGACGACCGCGTGCCAGACGCCCGCCGGGATGTGGAGCGCGTCGCCCTTGCGGAACTCCACCTCGCCGTCCTCGAGCCGCAGACACCCGCTGCCGGACGCCACGTAGGCGAACTCCTCCGTCTCGTGCGCCACGCTGCCGAGCTCGGTGCCCGGCCGGAATACCGAGTAGCCGAGCGAGGCGGTCGCGCCCTTCGCGCGCTCACCGGTCACGAGCATCCGGCTGAAGCTCCCGTTCGGCAGCTCGATGTCCGGCACGGCGTCGAGCGGGACGACGGACACAGCGCTCACAGCGCCCACTCGCCGTCCCTGACGATATAGCGGCCGTTGTCGAGGATCTCGAGGCTCGCGTCGAGGATCACGCCGTCCAGATGCAGCTTGCAGACGTTCTGCCCGCCCGGATAGGCGAGGTGGTTGTCGCCGAGCGCGAGGTGCGCCGTGCCGACGCGCCCCTTCTCCGAAGGCGTTCCGAACGGAGCGATGTCGCTCACGCCGAATGCGAACTCGCCGATGACGGTGGAGTTCTCCACGCCGTCGATCACGTTGCGGAGCTTCTCCGCCTCCTCGCCGCCCTCGATCTTCACGGCCTTGCCGCCCTCGACGGTCCAGGTGATCTCGTTCTCGACCTGGCCCGGGAGGCCGATGCCGAGCATCACCCCGTCCACCACGACGGTGCCCTCGGTCTGATCCTCCACGGCCGCGAAGGCGACCTCGGACCACAGCGGCAGCGGTCCCATCATCTGGCCGCGTCGCTTGATCGGCGTGATCTCGAGCGCGGGCCGGCCCTCGATCGTGATCGTCACGTCGGTGCCCTTGGCGGAGGTCATGCGGACCTTCGTGGCGCCCTCGAGCGCCGCCATCGCATCGAGCGCGCGCTGGGTCGCCGCGTCGATCTGATCGAGCGTGAGCCCCCAATCGCCCATGCCGGGCTCGACGGAGGCGATCTTCGCGTTGTTCGCGCACGACTCCTTGACAGCAGGCACGTGCGCGAAGCGGTTTGCCCACTCCAGGTTCGTCACGATGATGATCTCGTCCGAGTTCGTCATCGCGTTGTGCAGGTTGCGAGGCGGCACCATCGGGAAGTGCGTGTCGGCGAGCCCGCGCCGCACCTGGATCTCGTTGTTCATCAGCACCGGCCACGCGCCCCGGTCCACGGCGACCTCGGCCAGCATCCGCGCCTCGTCGACGCGCGAGTCGTCGTGAATGATCGTCACGACGTCGTCCGCCTCGACCGAGAAGCACGTGTCGATGATCAGCTCCGCCTCCTTGCGAAGGCCGCTCTCGTCCGCCATCAGCTCACCCAACCCTTTCCGCGTCGAACTGCGGGAGTACCTCGCTCGCGAAGCGTTCGACCTGGGCGAACTGGTCGATCGCGCCGAAGCGGCAGATGAAGTGGTCGACGCCGCGGTCGGCGAATTCGCGCAGCCAGGCGACGATGTCGTCCGGGGTGCCCACGGGCCCCCAGTTGGAGAGGTCCATCATCTCCGACAGCTCGGGGTAGTACTTGGAGATGTAGTCGGAGAAGGACGCGCGCGCCTCCTCCTTCGTGTCGCCGATGTTCATCGTGACCTGGTACGAGACGGTGTAATCCGCGAAGTTCCGCTCGTGCCGCGCGGCCGCCTGCTCGAGGTAGCCGATCTGCTCGGTGAGCTCCTCTGGGTGCTCGGCCCGGCAGCACGTCATCCAGCCGTCGCCGAACTTGATGATCCGGTCGGCGGCCCGCTCCATGATCCGGCGTGCCTTCTCCGCGCCCGGGTCACCCACGAGCCGCGGGTTGGAGACGATCCAGCGCGGCGGCGGCTGCTGGAGCGGCGCCAGCGGCTCCATCTCCGTGCCGGAGCTGAACTCGATCTCGTCGTAGTTGAAGTACTTGCCCTTGAACGAGGTCTTCTTCTCCGTCCAGAGCTGGAGCACGATCTCGAGGATCTCCTCGAAGATCGTGGCGCGGTCCTTGAACGGCAGGCCGACGGCCTCGAACTCTCGCCGCACGCCCTTCTCGGGGTTGCCCATGCACGGGCCGAAGATCGTCCGCCCGCCGGAGAGCTGGTCCACGGTGGCCCACTCGAGTGCCAGGTAGAGCGGGTTCCGGGTGGTGACGACGACGCAGGCGGTGCCGATCTTCACGCGCCTGGTGCGCTGGGAGAGTGCTGCCATCAGCGTCATCGCCTCGTAACGAGGCTTCGAGAAGAGGCTGTCGCCGACCCACAGCGAGTCGAAGCCGCGTGCCTCGACGATCTCCGCGAGTTCGAGCAAGGCCTGCAGGTCGTAGTCGGGAGCGATCAGCGGCTCCCTGTTGTTCAGGTTCACTCCGAACTGGATGGCCGCCTCCTACTCATCGGTGTGCGTGCCGTCGGTCGAGTCCTCGCGAAACAGTCCCTGGCCGGCGTCGGACTCGAGCACGCGCTGAGGCACCTCGATGTGCTCGGCGAGGAGCTCCGCGGCGCGCTCGGCGTCGCGCGCCTCGATCGCCGCGAGGATCGCCTCGTGCTCGGCGACGGACTGGCCGAGGTTCCCGCGCAGCTCGAGTGAGCGCGGGAGGTAGGGCACCATCTGCCCCACGAGCATGCGATGGACCTCGTGGAGCTTCTGGTTGCGCGATCCGCGCACGAGCGCCTCGTGAAAGCTGTTGTTGGTGTCGAAGAAGACGCGCACCTCGTCGTCGCGTGCGGCGCGTGCCATCAGCTCGCAGAGCTCGCGCAGGTGCGTCACCTCGGCCTCGCTCATGAGCGGGACGGCCAGGCGTATGGCAAGCGTTTCGAGCGCTTCGCGCACCTGATAGGCGTCGATGAACTCCTGGCGCGACAGCTGCGCCACGACTGCGCCACGGCGGGGGGTGATCGTCACGAGCCCCTCGGAGGCGAGTCGCCCGAGCGCCTCGCGCAGCGGGCCCCGGCTGGTGCCGAACTCGCGCGCGAGCGCGACCTCGGAGAGCTCCGTCCCGGGGTCGAGGCGACCGGCCAGGATGTCCTCGCGCAGGCGATCCCTCACCTGCTCCCACAGCGTTCGGTTGTCGAGCGGCCGGGCTCCAGCTGCAGTCCCCGCCTCGTGTTGAAGCTTCATAGTTTCTTAGTCAACTGTGGGTTGTCAACAGTCGGCAGCTAGCGTATCGTACCGCCCAGTGAGCGGCAAGGGCGCGCCCGAGATCGTCGACCCGCACATGCACGTGGGCGACTTCCCGCTCTTCGACGTGGGCATGGACGCGGACGGGCTCGTGGCGCTCTTTGCCGAATGGGACTACGCGGCCGGCATCGTTTTCCACCCGGACAACGCGCTCGTACGCGACCTCGTGGAGCAGATCCCCAACGCCTGGGCGCTCTACTGGGCCAATCCTCGGCTGGACGGCTGCGCGGACGAGGCGCGCGAGTTCCTCGCGCACCCGAAGTTCCTCGGGGTGAAGCTGCATCCGCTGCTCGACTCCTATCACCCGAACGACCCGGTGGTGCACCCGGTCGCACGGCTGCTCGTCGAGCTCGACATGCCCGTCCTGATCCACAGCGGGCACCCCATCTTCACGCTCCCCTGGAGCATCGAGGAGCTGATCGTCGAGTTCCCGGAGCTGAAGGTGATCCTGGGCCACATGGGCCACGGAAACATCATCTACATCAACGCCGCGATCGACATAGCGGCACGGCACCCGAACGTCTGGCTCGAGACGTCCGGGATGCCCATGCACACGAAGATCCGGGCAGCGGTGGAGCGCGTGGGGGAGGACCGGGTCATGTACGGCTCGGACGCGCCCTTCCACGACCCCGGGGTGGAGATCAGGAAGGTCGAGGCGAGCGGGCTGGGGAGCGAGCAGCAGCGCCGGGTCCTGGGCACGAACGCCCGCCGGCTGTTCTGGGGAAGCGACGACGCGCCGGTGTCGGTCGCGCCCGTCGACAAAGTCAAAGAGGAGGAAACAGATGGAGCGTAGGACGCTGGATCTGGGGGCGCTCGTGCGGCTTCTGCTGCCAGTGCTGATTGTCGTCGTGAGCGCGTTCGTCGTGGTCGGTTGTGGCGACGACGACAAGTCGAGCAGCAGCAGCGGCGATGGAAGCACAGACAAGGCCCAGAAGGCGGAGAAGAAGGTCGCGAACTTCGCGATCGTCACTCCGGAGAAGGGCTCGGACTACGGCTGGAACCAGCAGTCGATCGAGGCCGCAAAGAAGATCGCGAGCGATCGCGGCGTGAAGGTGGAGGTCGCGGACAACTCGGGCTACGAGGACGTCACGCCGATCCTTCGCGAGCTCGCCACGGGCGACGTCGATTTCATCATCGCCCAAGCGAGCGGCTACAACACGGCTGCGCCGGACGTATCGACGCAGACCGAGGTGCCGAGCCTCATCTGGGATAACCCCGAGGCGGCCCAGCCGGGCCTCGTGGCCAACGCCGAGGCTCAGGGCCAGGGCGGCGGCTACCTCGCGGGCGTGCTTGCCGCGAACACGACGAAGTCGGGCACGCTCGGCATCGTCATCTCCGCGGACGACACGAACTGGAACCGCATGGCGGGCGGGTTCGTGAAGGGCGCTCAGTCCGTCAAGAAGGACATCAAGATCAGGCTGGCCCAGATCGGCCAGGCCGGCTACGCGGACACCGCCGGCGGAAAGCGCGTGACCGAGCAGGTCATCGCCGACGGCGCGGACGTGATCTTCGGAATGGGCGACGGCAGCTCGTTCGGAATGCTCCAGGCCGTCGAGGCGGGCGACGGGGTCAAGTTCATCGACGTGATCGGTGACAAGACCAAGATCGACAAGAAGGGCGTGCTGCTGTCCTCGGTGCTGTGGAACTTCGACGTCCTCTTCAACGAGGCGATCGACGACATCGACGCCGGGACGTTCGGCGAGAAGAACTACGCCCTCGACCTCGAGAACAAGGGCATCTCGCTGCTGCAGACGGACCAGATCGACGACGCGGCCTGGCAGGAAGTGCAGAAGGCCAACGACGCGATCGTCGCGGGCGACGTGGAGCTGCCGGAGACGACGAAGAAGTCGCAGGTGGAGGACCTGATCCGCGGCGGCTGACCGAACACGCGAATGGCGGCTCGGGGGCCAACCGCCCCCGAGCCCGCTTTCGCCAGCAGGTTAGGACTGGACTTGCAGCAGAGCACGAACCACTGCCTCGTAGCGCTTCGAGGCATCACGAAGAGCTTTCCGGGCGTCGTCGCGAACGACCGCATCGACCTCGACGTCCACGCCGGCGAGGTGCACGCGCTGCTGGGCGAGAACGGCGCCGGGAAGTCCACGCTGATCAGCATCCTCGCCGGGATGTACCGACCGGACGAGGGCGAGATCCTCATCGAGGGTCGCGCCCAGGAGATCGACTCCCCGCGGGCGGCTATCGAGCTCGGTATCGGCACCGTCTACCAGCACCTGACTCTCGTGCCGACCCTCAGCGTGCTCGAGAACCTCATGCTGGGGATCGGCTCGCAGGGCGCTCGGCTCGACCTTGGAGCGGCGCGAGACCGCTTCGACGAGCTCGCGAAGGTGCTCGGCGTGAGCTTCGATCCCGATGCGACGGTCGCGGGGCTGGCGCTCGGGCAGCGCCAGCAGGTCGAGATCATGAAGGCGCTGTGGCGGCGCTCGCGCGTGCTGGTCTTGGACGAGCCGACGTCCATGTTGACGCCGCAGGACTACGACGAACTGCGTCACTACCTCGAGCGGCTCAAGGGGCAGGGCCTCGCCATCGTCCTGATCACGCACAAGCTTCACGAGGCGATCGAGATGGGCGACCGCGTCTCGATCCTGCGCAGCGGCCGCAAGGTCGGCTCGCTGGAGCCCGACGCCGTGGCCGGACGCAGCGCGGACGAGCTACGCGGCCAGATCGTTCGGATCATGTTCGGCGACGAGACTCCCGAGGTCGAGTCCGCCGTGGAGCTGTCGGGCGCCGAGGCGCCCAGGGAGGCTCGACCGGCCCGTGGACCCGTCGTGCTTTCGGTCACCGACGTCGAGCTCGCCGGCGACCCCCAGGAGGTCGGTCTGCGCGGTGTCTCGCTCGAGCTACATGCCGGCGAGGTGACCGGGATCGCCGGCGTCGATGGCAACGGTCAGCGCGAGCTGGCCGAGGTGATCGCGGGGCAGCGGCGGCCCGACAGCGGCAACGTGTTCCTCGGGGATGAGGACGCCACCAGGCTCGGCGTGGCCGAGCGCCAGCAGCGCGGCCTGCGGTATGTGACGGACGACCGCCTGGGCGAGGGCACGGTTGCGGGCTTCGACGTGGCGATGAACAGCGTCCTGAAGCGCATCGGGGAGGCGCCCTTCTGGTCGCACGGGCGCGTGAACCGGGCGGAGATCGACCGGTACGCGAACCAGCTCGTCGAGGACTACGACGTGCGCACGCCGGACGTGTACGCCCGGGTCGCGACGCTGTCGGGCGGCAACATCCAGAAGCTGGTTCTCGCTCGCGAGCTGGCCTTCTCGCCGAAGGTGGTCGTCTTCAACAAGCCAACGCACGGCCTGGACGTGCGCACCGCAGAGTTCGTGCGCGACACGATCACGCGGCTCGCGAGCGAGGGCGTGGCCGCCCTCGTCATCTCGACCGAGATCGACGAGCTGATCACGCTCTGCGACCGGATCGCGGTGATGTCGCGCGGAGTCGTCACAGGCGTCGTGGACAACGCGCCCGGGGCCGAGGAGCGCGTGGGCGAGCTCATGGTGGCGAGGTGAGCGCCCGCGCGAGCTCAGTCGCCGCGCGCGCGGCCGAGGCCGTGGCCGCCTCGCTCGTCCCCGCGATTCTCGCGCTCGTCGCGACCGGTCTGCTCCTCGTGATCCTCGGGCACGACCCGCTCGAGTTCTACGGTGACATGCTCGACCGCGGGCTGCTCGAGTGGCCGGGCTTCCAGGAGAGCGTGATCCGCATGGCGCCGCTCCTCCTGATCGCCGCCGGGCTGATCGTGGCCTTCCGGGCGAACCTCTGGAACCTTGGCGCCGACGGGCAGTTCCTGCTCGGCGCCGCGTTCGCGGCCGGCCTGGCGCCCACGCTCGTCGACACCCTCGGGGCGACGCTCACGCTGGTGGCGGTGATGGCGATCGCCGCTGTCGTGGGCGCGCTCTGGACGGTGATTCCGGCGGTCCTGCGGGCTTGGTATGGAGTCAACGAGATCATCACGACCCTGATGATGTCCTTCATAGGCATCGCCGTGGCGAACGTGCTCGTGAAGGGCCCCTTCCGCACCGATACCGGAGGTGTCGCGCGCACCGACACGCTGCCGCTCGACGACCGCCTGCCGCTGCTCGGCGACACCCAGATCAACGCGGGGATCATCATCGCCGTGCTCGCGATCCTGGCGGTGCACCTCGTCATGACGCGCACCTCCGTCGGCCTTCGGCTGCGGGTCCTCGGCGAGAACCCGCGTGCGGCGCAGCACGCCGGGCTTCACACCGGGCGGCTCACCGTGTGCGCGTTCATGGCGAGCGGCGCTCTGATCGCGCTCGCCGGTGCTGTGGAGATCCTCGGCATCTGGGGCTCGTTCCGGGCAGACTTCAACCCGTCCTTCGGGCTGATCGTGATCCCGCTCGTGTTCCTCGCGCGGCTGCATGCGATCGGCTCGGCGCTCTTCGTCGCGGCGTTCGCAGTGATCCAGATCGGCGGCGAGTCCGCCGCGCGCAAGTCCGAGGTGTCGAGCGACATCCTGCTGGCGCTCGTGGGCCTGATGCTGCTGTTCATGGCCGTGACGGAGTACCTGCGTACGCGGCGCCCGACAGCGGTGGGGGCGGGCTAGGCCATGGAGGACCTGTTCACCGAGACCTTCCTGACCGCGCTGATCGCCGGCGGCGTCCTGGCGGCCGTGCCGCTCCTGTTCGCCAGCTTGGGCGAGATGGTCTCCGAGCAGGCGGGCGTGCTGAACGTCGGCCTCGAGGGGATGATGCTCGCCGGAGCCTACGGCGGCTTCGTCGTCGCACTGGAGACCGACTCGACCTGGCTCGGCCTCGGCGCGGGCATGCTTGTCGGAGCGCTCGTGTCGCTCGTCATGGTCGTGCTGTGCGTGCGCATGAAGCTCGACCAGATCGTCATCGGGATCGGCATCGTGCTCGTGGCGGAAGGCCTCACGAGCCTCCTCTTCGATGCTCGCTACGCCGCGTCGCGGCCGCGACTGCCCGCCGCTTCGGAGTGGGCCGTGCCAGGGCTCAGCGAGCTGCCCGTGGTCGGCAAGAGCATCTTCATGCAGCACCCCATCGTCTACGTCGGGGTCGGTCTCGTCATCGCGGCTCACTTCGTGCTGCGCCGCACGTCCGCTGGGCTCAGCCTGCGCGCGGCGGGCGAGAAGCCCGCGGCTCTTGACGCAGCCGGCGTCGACGTCGACCGCACGCGCACCTGGGCGACGATCGTCGCGGGGCTCGGCGCCGGGCTCGGCGGGGCCTACCTGTCGGTGATCGCGGCCGGGACCTTCACACCATTCATGACCCAGGGCCAGGGCTTCATCGCGATCGTGATCGCGATGCTCGCCCGCGGCACGGCGCCGTGGACGATCGTCGGGTCGCTCCTCTTCGGCATGTCGCTGTCTGTCGCGACGGCGCTCCAGCTCATAGGGGTCCAGATCTCGACGGACTACGTGCAGATGCTTCCGTTCATCGCGGTGATCGTCGTCCTCGTGCTGTTCGCGCGCCGCTCGTACCTGCCGTCCGCGCTCGCCCTGCCGTACGTACGCGGGGAACGCTGACGTGATCGAGATCGAGAACGACTTCCGCGTGCCCGCCGACCCCCGCGCGGTATACGACCTCCTCCTGGACCTGGAGGAGGTGGGCGGCTGCATCCCGGGTGGGACGGTCGGCCCGGGCGGGGCCGATGGCGGCCACCCGGCCGAGATCGCCGTCAAGCTCGGCCCGATGCGGTTCACCTACCGCGGGACCGTCCGGCTGGTCGATCGCGCAGATCCGACGCGCGAGGCACGCGGCCAGGGGTCCGCCAAAGCGTGCATGCGGATGACGGTGGCCGGCGCGGACGACGGCGCCCACGTGGTCACGCGCACCGAGGTGCAGATGACCGGCCGGGCCGCGTCGATGGGCCGTGGGATCATCGACGACGTGGCCGCTCGCATCGTCGATGACATGGCCGCCTGTGTGACACGGCGGCTCGCCGCGCAGGGCGGCGATCCGGCGCTGCCGCAGAAGCCCGTCGGCGGGCTTTTGCTCGCCCTACGAGTCCTCTGGGGCCGTTTGAAGAAGCTCTTCTCGAGGAGGTAGACATGCGTGAACCAAGCTTCACCCTGACCGCGGGCCCGACGGCCGCAACGCCGCGCACGCTGCAGGCGCTCGGACAGCCGATCATGTTCGACTACGACCCGCTCTTCCTCGAGAAGTTCCGCGAGCTCGACCGCAAGGTCGGCGAGCTCATGCGGAGCTCCTCCGACATCGTCCTGATGCAGGGCGAGGCGGTCCTCGGACTCGAGGCGGCCGCCCGCGGGCTGACGCGGCCCGGCATGAAGGCGCTGAACCTCGTGTCCGGCGTGTACGCCGCCTGGTTCGGCGACTGGCTGGCCGAGTACGGCGCCGAGGTCGTGGAGGTGCGCGTCCCCTACGACGAGGCGGTGGAGCCCGAAGCGGTGCGGCAGGCGCTCGCCGACAATCCGGACGTCGAGCTCGTCGCGGTGGTGCAGTCGGAGACGCCATCCGGCATCCACAACCCCGTGGGCGAGATCGCCGCGGCCGTCAAGGAGGCCGGCGCTCTGCTGCTCGTGGACGCCGTCTCGGCGCTCGGATGTGAGGAGGTGCTGGTGGACGAATGGGGCATCGACGTGTGCGTCGCCGGCCCGCAGAAGTGCCTCGCCGGGCCGCCCGGAATGTCGCTGATCTCGGTCTCCTCCGCCGCCTGGGAGGCGATGGAGCGCAACCCGAACGCGCCGCGCGGTTCCTTCCTGTCGCTGCTCGACTGGAAGGAGCGCTGGGTCGACACCGACAGGACGAAGTTCCTCTACACGCCGTCGGTCGTCGACGTGAACGGAGTCGACTCGGTTGTCGATCAGGTACTCGAGGAGGGCCTCGATCGCTGCATCGCCCGCCACCAGGCGGCCGCCCGCGCCGTGCGCGCCGGTGTGCAGGCGATGGGGCTCGAGCTGTGGCCACGGCAGGAGCGGTACGCGGCCGGATGCGTGACCGCGATCCGCGTGCCCGAGGGGATCTCGCGGGCGCGGACGCTGGAGCACATCCGCGAGCGCTATGGCGTGATGCTCTCGGGCGGCTACGGCGAGCTGTCCGACAAGCTGTTCCGGATCGGCCATATGGGTCCGGCGGCCGACTCGCTCTACCCGGCCGTGGCGGTGGCCGCGCTTGGCCGCGGGCTGAAGGACCTGGGCGCCGACGTCCAGATCGGCGCGGGCGTAGAGGCGACCCTCGAGGCGATCGGCGAGGCCGCGGAGCGGATGGTCGCCCCCGCGTGACCACGCTGCCGCCGTTCGAGTTGCATCGCCCCGGCTCCGTCGAGGAGGCCAGCGGGCTGCTCGAGGAGCTGGGCGACGACGCCGTCGTCTACTCCGGCGGCACCGAGCTGCTGCTCGTCATGAAGCTCGGCTTCGCCGACCATCCGCATCTCGTGGACGTGAAGCGGATCGCTGAGCTGCGCCGCCTCGAAGAGACGAATGGCGTGCTGGAGGTCGGCGCCGCGGTCACGCACCTGACGGTCGAGCGTTCGCAGCTCGTCCGCGAGCGCTGGCCGGCGCTCGCGTCCATGGAGCGTGGTGTCGGGAACCTGCGCGTGCGCGCCATGGGGAGCATCGGCGGCAACCTCTGCTTCGCCGACCCGCACTCCGACCCGGCGACGTTCCTGCTCGCGGTGGGCGGCTCGCTGGTGTGCCGCGGAGCCGCCGGGGCGCCACGAGAGCTCTCGCTCGACGACTTCGTTCAGGGTCCGTACCAGACGGCCCTCCAGCCCGGGGAGCTGCTCACGGCGGTGCGCGTGCCCGAACCCGGTCTCGGCGCCGGCATAGCGCACGAGAAGATGTCGCTCCACGAGCGCCCGGCGGTCACCGTCACGTGCGTCGTGCGCGTGGAGGGCGGTGAGGTGGTCTCGGCGCGTGTCGCGGTGGGGTCGGTGGGCATTCGGCCGCG
>JAXDIL010000197.1:0-24935 GCA_034664005.1 Thermoleophilaceae bacterium
CGAGGGTTTCGGGGTCCAGCGTTTCCTCGCCGATGTCGTACTCGCGTGCGTATTCGGTGACGAGGGCGTCGCGGATCGTGTCGAAGCTGGCGCTCGGCGCCTCGGCGCGTACCGAGCCGGTGACCCCGGGGCTCCAGTCCAGTCCAAGGGAGGCGTAGACCGGGGCGAGCACCTGGTTCACGCGCTCCTCGCCCTCCACGATCAGCACGACACCCGTGTGTGAGCCGCCGCCCACCACGCGCTGGCCGATGCCGGCCAGCTTGACCGCGCCGCGCGCGTTCACGCTGTAGCGGCCGGGGCAGTACTCGCCCGCCACCTCGCCGACCCGCGCGTCCACGCCGACCCTCGTCAGCGCGGCCGCGAGGTGGGCGGCCGTGCGCTCGAAGCGCTCGTGGATGCCGCGGCGCGGCTCGTCGTCTGGCACCGCGTGGCCGATCTCCATGGCGCCGTCGTGGAAGACCGCGGCACGGCCGCCGGCCAGGCGAAGCGTCGGCTCGAAGCCACGCTCGCGGGCCGCTCTCGCTGCCCCGTCGTATCCGGACGTCACGGCGTCGCGCTTCGCGAACGCGACCGTCGTCCCGGGCCGCGCGATCCTGAGCGTCTCAGGCAGCTCGCGCGCGGCCACGCGCAGCATCAGCGCGCGCGAGACCGCCACGTCGAGGGCAGGATCGTCGGGGAATGAGTCCTGCAGGAGACGAAGTCGAGACACCCGGCCTCAGTAGCCGAGCGCGAACTTCGCTTCTTCGCTCATCATGTCCGGCGTCCAGGCGGGCGTGAAGGTCATCTTGGGGTGCACGGCGTTGACGCCCTCGAGCTCACCGACGAACTCCTCCATCTGCTCCGCCACCTGCGGCCCGATCGGGCAGCCGGGCGAAGTGAGCGTGAAGTTGATGAAGACGTCGCCCCCCTCGACCTCCACGGTGTAGATGAGCCCGAGCTCCACGAAGTCAAGCCCCAGCTCGGGGTCTATCACGTTGGTGAGGGCCTCTTGGACGTCGTCCACGGTCACAGTTGACATGACACGAGGATAGTAGGGTCAGAGCGTGCCTCTGCTGGCACTCATCGCGCTCTTCATCGTGGTCCCGCTGGCGGAGCTGTACGTGATCCTGAAGGTCGGGGACGCGATCGGCGTCGTGTGGACGATCCTGCTCCTGGCCGCGGATTCGCTGCTCGGCTCGGTGCTGCTCCGCTCGCAGGGCCGTACGGTCTGGCGACGCTTCAACGAGGCGCTCGCCGCGGGCCGGCTGCCGCACCGCGAGGTCGTGGACGGGGTGCTTGTGATCTTCGGTGGGGCGTTCCTGATCACGCCCGGATTCCTCACCGACATCGTGGGCCTGACGCTCCTGCTCCCGCCGAGCCGGGCGGTGGCGCGTCGCATGCTGATGCGGCGGCTAGGCAGGCGGCCGGAGGTACGAACGACGAGGGACTACGACGTCGACGGCACCGCTCGCGAGTACGAGGACGCTCCCCGCAGGATCGAGCGGTGAGCGCTCCGGCGCTCGCGCTGTCCTTCTTCGACGCCGCCCACGAGATCTACGGGACGGCGCGGTCGGGCGCGACGATCCTGTTCGAGGCGAGGAAGCCGATTGCCCTGCCGGAGGGCCCGTCGATCGAGGTGACCGACGGCGGCTGGCGCGCCGATCTGCCCGGCAAGCTGTCGCTCGAGGTCGAGGCTCTCTCGCCGGCGGCTGACTTGCGCGGCGTGACGGCCCACGTCGCGCGCTTTCGCGGCGAGGCCGCCGGGCGCAAGGTGGACTGCCTGGGCACCGTGTCGGCGACGACCGTCGCCCCGCGCTGGGACGAGCTCGACGCGCTCCGAAGCATCTCGGCTCTCGTGGACGAGCGGCACGCGCTGCTGGCGGTCGTCCGGCGGCCGCGCAAGGCGATGGGCCACGGCGACGAACGCGCGACGGCGGTGTTCCTGGAGGACGAGGCGTTGATCGAGGTCGAGGACGCGCGCATCTCCACGGTGTACGACGCCAACAGCAGGCAGCAGAGCGCCGGCCTCGAGCTGTGGCTGCCAGGCGAGGAGTTTCCGCGGCGCGGGTCCGGCCAGGTGATCGCGGGCTCGTCCCTGGACCTCGACGGCATCGACGTCCACGCCGCGATCTTCCGCTGGCGCCTCGACGGGCGCGAGGGGCTCGGCGCCTACGAGCTGATGGTCCGCCAGGAACCACCCGCCGCCGCGTGAGAGACGTACTGATCTGCGACTTCGGCGGCGTGCTGACGACGCCGCTCGAGGCCGGCTTCCTCGCCTACCAGGAGGAGTCCGGCATGTCGCTCGAGGAGCTCGGCCGGGCGATGGGTCGCGCCGCCGAGGAGCACGGCGACCATCCTCTCTTCATGCTGGAGCGCGGCGAGATCACCGAGGCGGAGTTCCGCAACCGGCTCGAGGCGCACCTCGACGGCGGCTTCGACCTGGTCCGGCTGCACGAGCTGTTCCTGGAGCGGCTCCAGCCCAACCGGCCGATGATCGAGTTCGTGCGCGGCCTCCGCGCGCGCGTTCTGAGCACGGCGCTGCTCACGAACAACGTGCGCGAGTGGGAGCCGCTCTGGCGCGCGAAGCTGCCGGAGGTGGACGAGGTCTTCGACGTGGTGGTCGACTCGGCCTTCGTCGGCCTGCGCAAGCCCGATCCGGCTATCTACCTGCTCACGCTCGAGCGGCTCGGCGCAGTCTCGCCGGAGCGTTGCGTCTTCGTGGACGACCTCGAGCTGAACTGCGACGCCGCCAGAGACCTTGGCATGGCGGCCGTCCGCTTCGCGAGCGCCGAGCAGGCGATCCCCGAGATCGAGTCAGCGCTCGCCGAGTAGGGCGGCGATCGCCTCGCGCATCGCGGCGCGCGAGGCGTCGACGCTGAGTTGCTGGTGGGCGCGCAGGGACTCCCAGAAGGACCATGCCGACACGGCGCCGAGCGCAGCCCCGAGCGCGGAGCGGTCGTGCTCGGGCGCCCGCTCGATCTCCGCCGCGAAGACACGCGCCGTCTCCGCCACCTTGGCCTTGCGCGCCTTCGCCAGCCACAGCGATACGACCTCGGAATCCGGCTCGAGCAGCAGCGCCCCCCGGCGCACGGGCGTCACGGTCTCGAGTAGGCGCGCGCGCTGATCGACGAAGGCGTCGATTCGCTCGGGCAGCGGACGCGACGCGTCAATCGGCCTGAGCGTGGGGATAATGCGCTCAAACTGCTTCACGGCCACGGCCTGGTAAAGCTCCTCCCGGTCCGCGAAGTGCTGGAACAACGAGCGCTCGGAAACGCCGGCCCGGGCGGCGATCCGCTCGGCGGTCGGCCGCACGTCGCCCTCGTGGAGAAGCGCCAGCAGCGCGTCCTCGAGCGCCTGCCGCGTCCGCTCCGCGCGGATCGTTCGGCCGTCTTTCGTCTCTTCGGGCACGGACGCAGCATCTCGCATTTCTTCGCAATTAGCGGCGTGTCATGAAAGTCCTTGTTGACGCCCGGCGGGAGTTGGTGTCTACTGGCTCCCGAGACGCGGACCCCAGCGCCAAGAGCGAAGCCGAGAGGATGTGAGGCTCGCCGCGCAGCCCCGGAGACTTCGGTCACCGGTGGCGCGCTCCTCAAGCGCTAGGTCTGCGTCTCGTTTTATTTCTGGGTCTTGCCGGGCGCTCGAGCTGCTCCCAGAGATCGTTCGGGAAGCGGACCGTGGTGGCTCTCATGTCAGGTGGGCGACGAGCGTCCACGCCGCAAGATCCCGTTCAAGTCGGGCGCTATCGCTACCGATATCGGAAGCGATGTCTTATACGCGCCGGGCCCGTTCCCGCCTGTCTTCTGAGGGCGGCTCAATGCTCATTGAGGTGATGGTCGGCGCCGTGATTCTGGCGACGGCGACCTTCGCCATCCTGGGCGGGCTCGACGGCGCACGGCACACGGCGCAGGCCAACAAGCAGCGCTCGGTCTCGGCCACGCTCGCTCAGCAGGACATCGAGCGCCTGCGCGCCTATCCGATCACGGCACTCTCGAACTTCACGCAGCTGCGCAGCGTCAACGTGTACGGCGTCAACTTCTCGGTCCAGTCGGACACCGAGTGGGTGCGCGACACGAGCGGCACTCTCAACTGCACCGACGACACCGCGCAGGCGGACTACCTGAAGATCAGCTCCACGGTGCGCTCGCCCGGCCAGACGACGCCGGTAAAGGAGGTGAGCCTGCTCACTCCCGCCGCGGGTTCGTTCAGCGCCACCGCCGGCACGCTCGTAGTCAAGGTCACCGACCGCGACAGCAAGCCGCTTGCCGGCGTCTCCGTCGCGCTCAGCGGCACGGGCTCGTACAGCGACACGACGAACAGCGAGGGCTGCGCGATCTTCGGCTACATCCCGGCCGGGGACTACGACGTCGACGTCCCCGGGCGCGTGAGCTGGGGCGGCGACAACTCGCTGACCTCGCAGGCGACGGTCGCGGCCGCCAAGACGAGCCTCAAGCAGCTCGAGGTGGACCTCCCGGCCTCGCTGCGCGCACACCTGATGAAGCCCGACGGCACCGCCGCGACGTGGACCGACATCCAGGTTGCGAACGCGAAGCTGCCGGGCGGCATCCGGGACTTCCCGACCGCCACGGCCGTGACCTCGATCGACGCCACCGGGCTGTTCCCATTCCTCGACGGCTACGGCGTCTACGCCGGCAGTTGCGCGAAAAACAACCCGTCGTTCTGGGACTCGACCTACTTCTCGACCTCCGGCAAGGGCTTCGTGGCGCTCGCGCCCGCCGACAACCTGAAGGACGTCAACGTCCAGATGGGGCTCGTGACCGTGAACGTCAAGAACTCGGCGAACGCGGTCGTCAGCGGCGCAAAGGTGGTCCTCCGTCAGGCCGACAACGGCACCGGCTGCAACCTCGACCTACTCATGGTGCCCAACAACCTCGTCACGGACGCCGCGGGCAACGCAAGCGCCGTGCTCCCGTTCGGCACCTACAGCGTGTGCGCAAGCGGCACCTCGGGCGGGAACACGCGCTTCCGGCTCTCGGGCGTGAGCGGCCAGCCCGCGCACCCGCGCATCATCCCCGCCGTCCTCAGCCCCGCGATCAACCTCACGCTGCCCAGCAGCGGCTCGACCGGAAACTGCTCGACGGTCACGGATACATCGCCATGAGGACCCGGCTGCGCGCGCTTCGCTCGGACGAGTCCGGCCACACGCTGATCGAGCTCCTCACGGCCATGTCGATCGGGCTCGTGCTGCTGATGGCGGCGTTCCTGCTGCTCGACCGCGCCACGGCCATCTCACAGGAGATCGCGAACCGCCAGGAGGCGCTTCAGCGCGGCCGCCAGGCGATGGAGACGATCGTGCGCGACCTCCGCTCGCAGGTGTGCCTCGGCGACGAGAAGGAGCCGATCACCTACGCGGACGGCAACAAGGTCACGTTCTACATCGACATGAGCGACGGCTCCAAGCAGGTGCACCAGCGCACCATCCGCTACGACGCCGCGACCAAAAGCATCTACGAGGACATCTTCATCGGGACCGGCACCTACCCGGACCTGGTCTTCGGCGCCGCGTCCGAGACCCGGCTGCTCGCCTCCCACGTTGAGCCGATCCTCGACGCGGGCGTGCCACGGCCGCTCCTGCGCTACTACTCGTTCAAGCAGGGCGGCGTGCCCGGCGACCTGCAGCTCCTCGCATCGCCGCTGTCGACGAACGACGCCATCAGGACGGTGCTCGTGAAGGTCGGCTTCACCGTGCTTCCGGACCGCAAGTCCCCGAAGAACCGCGAGGCGACCAGCGTCGAGAGCGACATCTACGTGCGCATCGCGGACCCGTCGAAGCCACTGGAGGGACCACAGTGCATCTGACCTCACGCGTCCGCGCGATCAAGCTGTCATGCGAGCGCGGCTTCACGACGGTGACACTCATGGGTGTGCTGATGGTCGGCGGACTGCTCGTGGCCGCCGGCTTCGCGGCCGTGAACCCGGACATCTCGCTGTCGCGCCAGGACCAGGACCAGAAGCAGGCTTACGGCGCCGCGGAATCCGGCCTGCAGTGGTACCTGAACGCCCTTTCGAAGGACAACAACTACTACCTGAAGTGCACGGCCGTCCCGGCGCCGAACGCAAGCGAGGTGGCGCCCGTCAACGCCGTCTGGACCGGCGTTGGCACGCGCAAGTGGCGGAAGCTCCCCGGCGAGCTGGCCGAGTACACGGTCGAGCTTCTCCCCGCGCCCGGCAAGGCGAACTGCGACACCGCGGACCAGTACTCGATGGTCGACCCCTACGGCAACATGCGGCTGCGCGTCACGGGCAAGTCGCGCGGGAGGTATCGGAGCGTGGTGGCAACGCTGCGCCGGCGCAACTTCATCGACTTCATCTATTTCACCGACTTCGAGACGCTCGACCCGGCGGCCTACAGCAACCCGTCGACGATGACGACGCGCTGCTCGCGCTACCGCGCCAGCCGAGCCGGCCAGGGCTGCACCGAGATCCAGTTCATCGACACCGACGACGTCCTGGGCCCGTTCCACACGAACGACAACGTGTTGATCTGCGGCTCGCCCTCGTTCGGGCGCACGGTGCGCGACGTGATCGAGGTCAACGGACCACCGAACCAGGGGTTCGTGTCGAACTGCGCCGGGTCCACCGCGGATATCAAGGGCACGCTCGACCAGCCCGCCGGCTCGCTCGGGATGCCTCCCTCGAACCGCGGCCTCAAGGACGTGGCCCAGGTCCCGTACCGCTTCCTGGGCGTCACGACGATCGACCTTTCCGGCTCGACGATGCTCGTGCGCAACCTGAAGAAGTGGGGCGACCAGAACTTCCACTCGGTGGCGCTCCCGCCCAACGGAGTGATCTACGTCGAGAACGACCCGACGCAGGGCGGCTGCACCGCGGGCTACGATCGCAGCAACGACTACTCGAGCCAGCAGCCGGGCTGCGGCGACATCTGGATCAAGGGCAGCTACGCCTCGGACCTGACCATCGCCGCCGACAACGACATCGTCGTCACCGGGCACATCGACCGGAGCAGTGCCGGCCTGCTGCTCGGGCTGATCGCGAACAACTTCGTCCGCGTCTACCACCCGGTCTCGGACGACTGCGCCAACAACGTGACCGGCTACATCGCCGACCTGCGCATCCAGGCGGCGATCCTCGCACTGAACCACTCGTTCATCGTGGACAACTGGAACTGCGGCGAGCCGGCCGGCAACCTCAACGTGGAGGGCGCGATCGCGCAGAAGTTCCGTGGCCCGGTCGGCACCGGAAGCGGCGGCTCGATCAGCACCGGCTACCGCAAGAACTACGTCTACAACGACCGGCTCCGCTACCGCGAGCCGCCCTACTTCCTGGACCCGGTCCAGGCGTCCTGGCGCATCGCGCGCCAGAACGAGCAGATCCCGGCTCAGAAGTAGCGGCGACCCGCGCGGCGGCTAGTTGTCGCTGCCCATGCGGTCCCAGCAGTAGAGCTCGACCGCCTCGGCGGCCAGCTCCATCAGGCGCTCCTGGGACAGCCAGGGCAGGACCGTCGTGAGCGCCTGCTCCTCGCACACGCCCGCCTCGAACGCGTCATCGCCCTTGAAGCCGGCCGCGATCCGGAGCGCCTCGCGGCGGTTCTCGCCCAGGCGGGCGAACGCGCCGAGCAGGAACTCCTTGTTCGCGATCGGCGGGCCGACCTCGAGCGAGGCGTGCCACGCCGCGAGCATCGACAGGTCCTCGTCGTCGAGCTCCTCCACCGCCTTCGCGTAGTGGACCTGGAGCTCGTCCTCGGGGATCTCGTCGACCCACGCGCGAACGACCTCGCCGAGCAGCTGCCGGCGCGCCTCGCGCCCGACGCTCTCCGCAACGACTCTGATCGCTTCCTGCGGCTCGATGAAGCACAGTGGCATGGCCGCCACATTAGGACGGGGTCCCGACGGAAAGACGCAATGTGAGCTCGGGTTCGTGCACGCACAGCGCCGCGCGTCCCGGACAGTCCGCACATAGCGAGAAATGCGGCTCTGCAGAGGGCTCGAAGCGACCTTCCACGACCCCCTGTGCGAGCCCGAGCAGCTCGCGTTCGAGCCGCTCGGCGTCGGCTGCCTCGTAGAGCGCAACGGCCGGCTCATCGGGGCGCTCGAGGAAACAGTGCGCCACCTCCACCACCTCGGCCCCCGCGCGCAGGGCCGCGAGCGCGTAGATCAGGCGCTGCGTCGCGTATTCGGCTTGCACGATCTCCTCCGCGCGACGCTCGCCGAGCGGATTGCTCTTCCAGTCGACGACCAGCATGCGGGCGCCCTCGTCCGCGAGCACGTCCACGACACCGTTGATCAGCAGGCTGCGGCCGCCTGCGCCTGGCGGTGCGAGCGTGAAGGCGAACGGTAGCTCCGTCCTGATGCGACGTGCGCCGGCGATGCGCTCGCGCAGCTCCGAGGCCGCCACGCGCTCGACCATCGCGCGGACGTCCTCGACGTTCTCTGGCAGCGCCTCCACGCCGTGGAGCTCGATCGCGGCCGCCACGTCGACATCCGAGGGCACCACCGGCCGCCCGAAGTCGAGGCGTTCGAGCAGGCCGTGAACGACCGTGCCGCGGAGGAGCGGACCCAGACCCGCGACGACCGGGTCCTCGCCCTGGGGGGCGTCCGCGGGCGCTAGCTTGAGCGTCTTCTCGAGGAAGAAGCGGTAGCCGCAGCGGCGGTAGCTCTCGAGGCCTGAGAAGCTGAGCCTGCTGACCGCGAGCGCGCGAGGCGCCGCTGGGAGACCCAACTCGAGCAGCGGCTGCTCGTACGCGGGCTCGGCGTCCATCTCAGCCGGGGCGGGTGCGCGGTCCGCGGCGGGAAGCACCTCGTCGAGCGTCACCGGAGTGCAGAGCGTCCAGGCCACCGCCACATCGCGGCCCTCACGCGTGTCCACGTGCACGCCGGACGCGCCCTCGGACGGGAGCCCGGCACAGAAGCCGCGCCAGATCCAGCGCATCGGCTCCGCGAGCTCGGCCGGCTCCGGGCGCTTGTCGAGATCGGTCGCGCCGCTGAGCACGAGGTGGTCCTGCGCACGCGTGACCGCCACGTAGAAGATGCGGCGCTCCTCCTCCTCGGCCGCGCGCTTGCCCTCGGCCTTGATGCCGGCGAGCTTCGTGCTGTCCACGGCGCCGCCGTCGAGGTTGGCGAGCCGCAGGCCGACGCTGCCGTCCTCGGAGATCCGCAGCTGCCCGTCGTCGTCGCGGCCGTCCTTGCCGAGGTCGGCCAGGCAGACGACCGGGAACTCGAGTCCCTTGGCGCGATGCACCGTCATCATCCGGACCGCGTCGAGCGCCTCCGCCTCGAGCGGCGCCTCGCCCTCGCGTGCCTGGATCACGTCGCGTTCTGCGACGGCGTCGATGAAGCCGCGCAGGTCACGGCCCTCGTCCGCCTCGTACTCGCGCGCCATGCGCATCAGCTTGCGCACGTTCGCCATGCGCCGAGCGCCGCCCGGCAGGGCGAGGAGATGACGGTCGTAGCCGGTGAGCGTCACGGCACGGTCGATCAGCGTCTCGAGCGAGACCTGCCCTGCGATGCGCCGCTCGGCTGCGAAGCGGTCCGCAAAGGTCGCGAGCTTGGGCCGGTCGGTCGCCGGGAGGGACTCGAGGAGCTCCTCGCTGGGCTCGCGGACGACGCGCCAGGGGTCCCAGCGGGAGCGGCGCGCGTGCAGCCCGATCAGCGCCACCGCGTCGAGCGACAGCCCCGCCAGCGGCGACGCGAGCACCGAGAAGAGTGCCAGCCCGTCGAGCGGGTTCGCGAGCGCGGCGAGCCAGTGGCGCAGATCGGCGACCTGCTGCTGGCCCCAGTAGCCGCGACCACCGACCACGTGCACCGGGATGCCGCGCTCGTCGAGCGCGCGCTCGAACAGCCCCATCGCCGTGGTGGCACGGAACAGGATCACGACGTCGCCGTACGACCAGGGACCGCCTCGCGTGAGCTCGTCGACGCGCTTCGCGAGCAGCCGCGCCTCGACGCCGCGCCACGCGGGCGCCCCGCGCATCGCCTCGCCGAACGGGTCGCCCGCGTCGGTGAGCTCCTTCCAGGCGTCGCGACCGCGGTCGACCACGAGCAGGTCCACACACGGCTCGACCGCCGCCGCCGGCTCGCGCGACCCCGGCGCCTCGCGCAGCGGCTCGAACGACTCGCCCCAGGTGCGCTCGAAGGCCAGGTCGAGCGCGTCCAGCAGCTCGCCACGCGCGCGGAAGTTCACGGTGATGCTCTCCGCCCGGCCCAAGTCGCAGGCGCTCTCCCAGTGCTCGCGGAAGACGCCCACGTCGGCGTTCCGGAAGCGGTAGATCGACTGGTTTTCGTCGCCGACTCTGAAGAGGTTGTCCCGGGAGAGCAGGTCCAGCAGCTCGTTCTGGAGCCGGTTCGTGTCCTGGAACTCGTCCACGAGCACGTGCTCGAAGCGCGACGAGTACGCCTCGCGCAGACCCTCGTCCCCGGCGAGCAGGTCGCGCGCGACGAGCTCGAGGTCCTCGAAGTCGAGCGCCGAGCGCTCCCGCTTGGCGCGCGCGTAGCGCTCCCCGTAGAGCTCGAGCAGCACGCGCAGCATCGTGTGGTCGCGGTGCTCTCGCTCGGCTACCTCGAACGTCCTGTACGCGGCCAGCGCCTCGCGGTACTCCTCACAGGCGTCGCTCTCCAGCGCCTTGGCCTTGCCCTTGATCTCGGTGCGCTCCTCGATGCTCGCGATCGCGCGCTCGACGGTCACACCGCCGGTCGCCACGGCCAGCTCGGCGAGCGCGCCGCGCGCGGCGGCCTCGAGCCGCTCCTCCTCACCCGCGGGGTGCGGAGGAAGCGTCTCGTCGAGCCGCGGGTGGCGCTCGCCACGGCTGCGCAGATGCGAATACGCGGTGCGGACCATGTCGCGCAGGCGGTCGGGCGTGTACGCCGCCACCATCTCGACGCGCGCCGGGTCGGGCGCCGAGCCCACCCCCATGAACTCCTCGAGCGCTCCGTCGAACGCGTCGGCGGCGATCCGCTCGGCGTCCAGCTCGTCGAGCACGCGGAAGCCCGGGTCGATGCCGGCGCTGAGCGCATGCGCCCGCAGTATCCGCGCGCACAGGCCGTGGATGGTCGACACCCAGGCGCTCTCCGACGCCCGCGCGTCCTCGCGCCGGCCCAGCTCGAGGAAGCGGCGGCGCACGCGTGTCCGCATCTCGGCCGCCGCCTTCTCCGTGAACGTGATCGCGAGCACCTGCTCGACCGCGGCGTCGCCGTCGATGACCGCGCGCACGAAGCGCTCCACGAGCACCGTCGTCTTCCCGGTGCCCGCGCCGGCGCGCACGAGCAGCGAGCCATCGCGGCGCTCGACCGCGCGCTGCTGCTCGTCCGTCAGCTCCCTCATCGCTCGCTCCTGCACACCGACGGGTACTTGCAGCCGCCGTTCCAGTCGCAGCGCTCCGGGCGGGCGCAGAGCTGCCCGCTCCGCATGAGCGAGTCGGTCTCGCGGATTCGTTCGAGTGCCCAGTCGAGCTTCTCGCGGAACTGCTCCGGCTCGAGCCTGTCGCCCGCGAACCAGCGCTCGCCGAGCTCGTCGACGTCGGAGGCGACCATGCCGCGCGGGCGCGGGTCCTGGCTGCCGAGTGCCACGTAGACGCCGCCCGCCGCCCTGAGGCCGAGCAGCTTCTCCACCACCAGCATGTAGAGCGCCGCCTGGAAGCGGTTCTCCGGCTCCCAGCTCGCCACCTTGTAGCGGTCGACCTTCTTGCCGGTCTTGTAGTCGATGACGAGCGCCATGTCGCCGCAGCGGTCGACCCTGTCGATGCGCCCGCGCACGCGCAGGCCGCCCTCGAGCTCGACCGGCTCGCTGCCCTCCATGCCGAATGCGCGCTCCAACTCGACGGGCTCGAAGCTCGAGTCGGAGTCGGCCTCGGAGCGCAGGAAGCGCAGCAGGTCGAACTCGAGCCGCCGCTGCGCCGCGCGCACGCGCGTCTGCTTCGGCGAGAGCTGGAAGGACGCGCTCCGCTCGCGCAGCTCCTCGAGCAGGATCCGCTCGGCCCGCTCCAGGTTGTCGTGCGTCACGCGGCGCTGGCCGCTCTCCTCGTGGACGCGCCGGTAGGTGTGGCTCAGCACCTCGTGCGCGTACGAGCCGCGCACCATCGCCTCGGGGTCCGGCACCAGCTCCTCCGGCTTCAGCAGGTCGTCCACGAGCCATTTCACGGGACAGTCGGCGAAGTTCTCGAGCGCGCGGGCGGCCACGGCGTCGCGCGCGGACAGCTCGGCGAGCAGCGGCTCCGCGCTCAGCGGCACCGGGCCCGGCAGCGGCCGGCGCGGGCCGATCGCGGCGTGGGCGCGGTCCCACTCGGCGGCGGTCGGCGCCTCCTCGGGGCTCCAGGTGACCTCGGAGAGCGAGCGCGTGCGCAGCTCGGCGCCGTCCTCCAGGAGCAGTCGCACGTCGTCGACGAAGTAGGACTCGGTCTGCGGGTTGCCCTCCTCGTCGCTCGACCGCGAGCTCAGCACCAGCAGCCGCTCGGCGCGTGAGGCACAGACGTAGAACAGGTAGCGCGCGCGGTCGAGCCGGTCCTCGCGCACGGGCAGCACGAGCCCGCTCGCGCTGGCGATGGCGCGCCGGTCCTCATCGGACAGAAACGGCTCCGGCGACGCGCCGCGCGGGAACTCGCCCTCCTCCAGCCCGCAGGCGAACACCGCGGCGAAGCGGCGCGCCCTGATCGCCTCGGGCGTGGCCACCTGCACGCGGTCCGGCTGCGGCGTCTCGCCCACGTGCACCTCGAGCTGCTCCAGGACGAGCAGGACGTGCGGCACGTCCACTCGCCTGCCGCCGAGCACCGCTCGCAGCTCGGTGAGCGCCCGCTGCGCCGCGCTGAGCGCGCGCGCCTCCTCGAGCTGCGGGCCGCTCAACACGGTCGCCGTGCGCTCGTAGGGCGCCGCGAACAGGCGCGCGAGGCGCGTCTCCAGCTCGGTGACGAACGTGGCCGTGTCGCGCGCCTGTGCGAGGCGGTCGAGCTCCACGAGCGGCCAGTGGTCGCGCTCCCAACGCTCGCGCGCGTCGGCCACGCCGTGCGTGCCGTCCGAGCGCACGCCGGCCTCGAGGCTGTCCGCGAAGCCCGGCACGCGCAACAGGCCGGGCGTGCGCAGGTAGGTGAGCAGGTCCTCCGCCGTTCCCCCCGGCGCCGCGGCGCGGATCAGCGCCAGCAGCCCGCGGCCGAGCCCGGTGTGCCCGAACGGCAGCGTGCGGTCGATCGAGTACGGGACCCCGTAGGCGCCGAAGACCTGCTCCAGCAGCGACGAGTAGCGGCCAGGCTCGCGGAATACGACCGCGATGTCGCCCGGCTCGACGCCGTCCCGAAGCAGCCCGAGCACCCGCGCGGCGGCGAGCTCGACCTCGGCGCGCTCGCCGCCGGCGGAGTGGAACGAGATCGCCGCGCCGGGGCTCACGCGAGCGGGCGGCTCGTCCTCGAAGAGCAGCCGCTCGAGGTGGTGGAGCGGGACGCGCGACTCGGAGGTGTAGTGGTCGTCGAGCGGCGGCAGCTCGAGCTCTTCGGCGCCGAGCGCCAGCAGCTCCTGGTGCACTCCGCTCACCGCCTTGAAGGCGAGCCGCCCGGGCTCGAACGGGAGTGAGACCGTCACGTCGGCTTCGCAGTGCTTCGAGAGCGTCTCAAGGGCGTCGAGCTGGAGCGGGTCGAAGTCGTCGAAGCCGTAGACGAACACCGGCGTCCCGTGCCAGGCCTCCCTGTCGAGCCGGAGGGCGTCGAGCGCGCGCCAGGCGAACAGCTCCGGATCGACGAGCCCGGTGGCGTCGAGCCGCTCGCGGTAGGCGCGATAGACGGCCGCCACCTCCTCGGCGTATGCCCGCCGCGGACCGTCGCCGGCCCACTGGCGGAGCGCCTGCGTGAAGCGGGCGGGCTCGACCCTCGAGCGGGTCAGCTCCGCCACGAAGCGCGCCGCCGCGCTCACGAAGCCGGGCTGCGCGGCCGATTCCGCCAGCAGCTCGAGCTTCGCCCCGCGGACGGCGTCCTCCACGATCAGCTCGCGCTGGAAGTCGGAGGCCTCGCGGCCGGCATAGCCCGCGCGTGCGGCGATCTCCCTGAACAGCCAGCCGAAGCGCATCACGTGCGCGCCGAACACCGCACCCCGGTCGGCCAGCTCGCGCTGGGAGTGCTCCACGTCGCTGAAGGTCGGCACGACCAGGATCGGGTCGTCGTCGAGGCGCCCCCGCAGCCCGCCCAGGACCTCGCCGGCCTTGGCGGCGTTGGCGGGGCCGGTTACGAGCTTGAGCGGCACACGGAGATGGTGGCTAGTCCATCGGATCGCCCGGCGCGAGCACGCCGCGCTCGGCCGCGGCCTCGAGCGCCTGGGTGAAGCGCTGCGCGGGCAGAAGCACGGGCGCCTCCTGGAGCTCCCAGCCGCGGTTGGGGCGCATCACCCAGCGCGCGATCCGCAGGCGATCGGTGTCGACCCGCTCCACGCGCAGCTCGTCGCGGAGCTCGCCGGTGCGGCCCGGACTCGCGCCATGCGCGTCGGCGACGCGCGCGCCGACGGTCTCAAGGTCGGGCTCGCTCATGAGTCCCTGCTCGGCCGCCGAACGCAGCATCGCGGGCAGTTCGGAGAGCGCTACCACGGGCGCCTCGCGCGCGAGCTGCCCCGCGTGCCAGGCGGCGAGCCGCAGCCCGCCGGGGACCTTCTCGAGGCGCACCTCGCGGCCGCTCTCGTCGGGCGGAGCGGCGGCGAACGGGCCGCGGGAGACGCGCGCTCCGGTCGCCGCGGCCGCCGGACGGCCTGACCCGGCGCGGCGCCTGGCTGTCGAGCTCTGCCGCGGGCGCCGCTCCGGCGTCCTGTTCGGGTCCAGCACCGTGCCCTTCGAGCAGATCGGACACTCGGCGATGAAACGGTTATGGCGGCAGAACTGCGACACGCACCCTGAATCTAGCGGCGCGCGGCGCGCGCCTGACACCATGACTGGCATGCGCACGGCCGTCGTCTCGGACCTGCACGTCGGCGGCCGGGCCGGCGCTGACGTCGCGCGCGGCGGCACGCCGCTCGACGCGCTGGTCGAAGCCGTGGCCGGCATCGACCGCCTCGTGCTGCTCGGCGACGCGGTCGAGCTCCGCGAGCGGCCGCTCGCGGAGGCCCTTGAGATGGCGCGGCCCATGTTCGAAGCGCTGGGACGAGCGATGAGGGACAAGCGGCTGGTACTTGTGCCCGGCAACCACGACCATGCGCTCGCGGAGCCCTGGCTCACGCGGCTGCGATTGGCCGGCGAGGCGCTCCCCGCCGCGGCCGAGTGGCCGGTGAAGCCGGGCGACGGCATCGCGGGCGAGATTGCCTCATGGATGCCCGACGTAGAGGTGACGCTCGCCTACCCGGGCCTCGAGTTGCGCCCCGACGTGTACGCCACCCACGGCCACTACCTGGACCTGCATCTGACCGTGCCCCGGCTCGAGTCGATCGCCGCGTCGGCCATGGGACGCATGACGGGACTGGGCAGGTCGACCGCCTCGGCTGCCGACTACGAGACGATCCTGGCCCCGATGTACTCGTTCTACTCGGGGCTCGCGCAGGGCGCCTCGGCCAGGTCGCTCGCCGGCGGCAGCAGCCTGTCCAGGAGGGTGTGGCAGCGGGTGAGGAACGACGGGGAGCCGTCGGTGTCCCGCTTCCTGCTCGGCCGGGTGACGATCCCGAGCGCGGTGGCGGCTCTCAACGGCCTGGGCCTGGGTCCGTTCAGCGCCACGCTCACCGGCGAGGAGCTGCGACGCTCGGGCCTGCTCGCCATGGCGCGCGTGGCCGAGGTGCTCGCGCCCGACACCGAGCACGTGATCTTCGGCCACACGCACCGGCCCGGGCCGCTGGAGCGCGACGAGCTCGCGGAGTGGACCACGCTCTCCGGCACGCGGCTCTGGAACACCGGGAGCTGGCTTCACGAAGGCGCCTTCATCCGCACCGACCGCACCAGCCCCTACTGGCCGGGCACGGTCCTGACCCTGACCGACGAGGACCCACCCCGCGTCACGAACGTCCTGAGCCACTAGGCGCCGAAGGCGCTAGGCGGGCTTCAGCGGCCAGATCAGCGTGTCCTGGCGGGCGCTGAAATGGAGCAGCGGATCCCCCTCGAGGTCGATGTCGAGCGGAGCGGCCATCCCCTGGGCGTCGAGCTGGCCCTCGGCCGGCTGGAGCGGCCAGGGCGGGTGGTGGATCTCGATCCGCAGTGGTTGCCCGCTGCCGTCGACCGTGTAGGCGCAATAGCGCTCGGCGAGCCAGCGCGCGAGCGGGTCGTCCGTCCGCGGGCCCACGGGGCCGTAGGACCCGCGGAAGCGCGCGGGGGGCCCTGAGGAGTCCGTCCGCTCGCTCTCGTAGTCCACGCGCGCGCCCACCTTCTCCGCGCGCATCCTCGCGTGGAAGTAGGGCAGCCGGTACGTGCGGCGGGCGGCGAGCACCGCGGCGCGGCGGCCCGCGTCGAGGCTGAAGAAGTAGATCCCGGGCCTGCCGTCCAGCTCGACGTACGTGCGCACGTTCAGCTCTGGGAAGTGCGACACCCACGGAAGCGGCGGCGTGCCGCGCAACCGCAGGCCCTGCACCACGAACGGCGTGATGCCGAGCCACGCGCTCCCGTCCTCGTAGAGGTTGAGCTTCGACGCGAGCGCCGGAGGCATGACGCGCCTCAGCCGCTCGGCGGGCACCCGCCAGTGCGCGAACAGGAGGTCACACCAGGTCTGCCCCTGGAGCCAGGGGCCGCCGGGCAGCGGCCAGGGCCTGTGCCCGAGCTCCTCAAGCGTGCGCCGCTGCAGCCTGCTCTCGTCTGCCATCCGGCCCAGGTACCCGCGTGCCGAGGGAGTACGCGGCCGTGTCGACCTCGCGCAGCTGCCTGCGGAAGGGCCAGGTGTAGGTGGGCCACAGCGCCGAGTTGTGGCCGTTTCGGTCGATGTAGTAGCTCGTGCACCCGCCGCTGACCCACACGGTGCCGTCTGCCATCCGGTCGAGCTCGGCGTTGTAGGCGCTCTGCGCCTCCGCGCGCACCTCCAGCGTGTGCGCGCCGCGGCGTCGCATCGTCCGAAGCGCGTCGAGCACGTAGGCGATCTGCGACTCGATGATGAAGACGATGCTGGTGTGGCCGAGGCCGGTGTTCGGGCCCACCAGGAAGAACAGGTTGGGGTAGCCCGCCACGGTCGTGCCCTTGTAGGCCTGCATGCTGCCGTTCCAGGTCTCCGTGAGCGTGCGCCCGTCGCGACCGGTCACGCGATCGGCGATCGGCAGGTCGGTCACGTGGAAGCCGGTGCCGAAGATGATCGTGTCGACCTCGTGCTCCGTGCCGTCCTCGGCCACGACCGAACGCGGCCGGACCTCGGTCAGGCCGCCGGTCACCACCTCCACGTTCGGCTGAGCGAGCGCCGGATACCACTCGTTGGTCGGCAGGATCCGCTTGCAGCCCATGCTGTAGTCCGGCGTCAGCTTTCTGCGCAGCTCGGGGTCCTTGATCTGCTTGTGCATGTGCATCATCGGGATGCGCTCGAGCAGCTTCCCGATCGCGCGGTGGCGGAACTGGAGCACGAAGGACTCCCGCGCCCAGTAGATGCCCGCGCGCATGGCGAGCTGGGCCGGCGGGAAGAGCCGGTAGAGCGCGCGCTCCCAGCGCTTCATCGGCCGGTTGCGATGCGGGATCACCCAGGGCGCTGTGCGCTGGAAGACGTGCAGCTTGGCGACCTTCGGCTGGATCTCCGGCACGAACTGGATCGCCGAGGCGCCCGTGCCGATCACCGCCACGCGCTCTCCGGTGAGGTCATGGTCGTGGTCCCACCGGGCCGAGTGGAAGGCCGTCCCCTCGAAGCTGTCCAGCCCCGGAACTTCTGGCAATGAAGGGTCACTCAGTGGGCCCTGCGCAGCGATGAGGACGTCCGCCGTCAGCGCGCCGTTCGAGCTCTCGATCCGCCAAAGCTGCTCCTGGTCGTCCCACCGAGCGCTCTCGAGCTCGGTGTCGAAGCGCACGTGCGGCATGACCCCGAAGCGCGCGGCGCAGTCCTTCAGGTAGTCGAGGATCTCCGGCTGTGGCGAGAACGTGCTCGACCAGTTCGGGTTGGGCGCGAACGAGAACGAGTAGAGGTGCGAGGGCACGTCGCAACGACAGCCCGGATAGGTGTTGTCGCGCCAGGTGCCGCCGATCTCGGAGTCGCGCTCGAGCAGCACGAAGTCGTCCTCGCCCTCCTGCTTCAGCCTGATCGCCATCCCGAGGCCCGAGAAGCCCGTGCCGACGATCGCAATCCGATGGTGCTGCGTCACGTGAACCTCCGTAGTCCTGGCAGGAGCAGCTCGACGGTCCAGTCCGCCAGCTGCTCGACATCCATCTCGGGGTGGTCCCACATCCAGTGAGCCACCCCCTCGTAGGCCGAGTTGACGGCGTTCGCCGCCACCTCCAGCTCGCGCGGATCCACGTCCCGTGGCGCGATCTCCCTCATCAGGTCGAGAATCAGAGCCGCCTGGCGCTTGCGTACGGCCACGGCAGCATCGGAGAAGCGGCCCTCGTAGAGGAGCTCGTACGCGACGCGGTTCTCCGAGGCGAAGCGCAGGAACGCGAGCCCGCCGGCCCGAAGCCGCGCCTCAGGATCGGGCGCGCCCACGCCAGCGCCCGCGGCGCCCACGGCGCGGTCCGCCCCGCGCGCCGCCTCCGCGATCTGCTCCGCGAGGCGCAGCGCGAGACCCTCGAGACAGGCTCTGAAGAGGCCGTCCTTGGATCCGAACAGCTCATAGATGACCGGCTTCGTAACGCCCGCCCTGCGCGCCAGCTCATCCATCGACGCCTTCGCAAACCCGCGCTCGGCAAACAGCTCCTCGCCGAGCTCCACGAGCTGCCGCTCGCGCACCGCACGCGGCACGCGACCATGACGAAAGTCCTCTATCCGAGCGGCAGTTTGCACCTTACTGAGAGTAGGTTACCCACAGTAACTACGCACTGAACATACCGAGTTCGGGCGACAGTCCTGGATAGGGGTCCATATACGACACTTAGGCAGGACTGTCGCCCGAATCGCGTCGGCGGAGGCCGACCTTCGGTGCTGCCGTTAAGCGGCTGGCGCGGCCTCGGCGGCCTCGGCGGCCTCGGCGGCCTCGGCCGGCTCGGTGGCGACGGCGTCGGTCGCGGTGGCGGCGCGATCGCCGCCCGCCTCCGCCTCAGCGCGCTCCTCCTCGGAGGCGCCGGCGGGGGGCTCCTTCGCCCAGTCCTCGTCGAACTCGACGCGCCACTTGCCCTCGTCGGTCTGCTCCAAGCGAAGCTTGGCGCGGAAGGTGCGCCCGGCGCGCGAGCGGAAGCCGGTGACGGGCTTCTCGGTGCGTCCTACGCCGGGCTCCTCGCCGCTTTCACGAGAGGCGCGTAGCGACTCGATCAGCTCCTTCGCCACCGACACCGGCAGGTTCTTGCCGGCCTTCTTCTTCCAGATCACGAATCCGCAGCCGGGGTCCTCGCGCGACCAGCACGAGTAGCCCTTGCGGTTCTCGGAGATCTCGCGGCCGCAGATCGGGCAGGGACCGAGCTTCGCGCGCTCGATCTGGACACCCTTCAGCTTGTCGAGCTCCTGGACGGTCTCGGTCGTGAACTTCTTGATGTCCTCCATGAAGGCCGGACGCGTGTCCTTGGCCTGCTCGATCAGCCGCAGGCGGTGCTCCCAGCTTCCGGTGAGCTCCGGCGAGGTGAGCTTGTGCTCGCCCAGCAGGCGGATCACCTGGATGCCCTTCTCCGTGGCCACGAGCGCCCGGCCGTCGCGCTCGATGTAGTCCACGTCCACCAGCCGCTCGATGATCGAGGCGCGCGTGGCCGGCGTCCCGATACCGGAGTCCTTCATGGCCTCGCGCAGCTCGGCGTCGTCGATCTCCTTGCCGGCGGTCTCCATGGCGCCGAGCAGCGAGGCATCGCTGAACCGGCGCGGCGGCTGGGTCTCCTTGCGCATCGACTCGACCTCGAGCGTCTGCACGCCCTCGCCCTGCTCCAACTTGGGAAGTAGCTGGTCCCCGCCCGAGTCGTCCTCAGAGCGGTCGCTCTCGGCCAACTCCCCGTAGACGGCGCGCCAACCAGCCTCGACGAGACGCCGGCCGGAGGTGCGGAACACCTGCTCCCGCACGGTGGTCTCCACGCGGGTCCGTTCGAAGACGGCCTCGGGATGGAAGACAGCGAGGAAGCGCTTTGCGACGAGGTCGTAGACCTTGACCTCGTCGGAGCCCATCTTGGAGAGATCGTGCTGCGAGTTCGTCGGGATGATCGCGTGGTGGTCCTGGACCTTGGCGTCGTTCACGACGCGACCCAGTGGCAGGGACTCGAGGCCGAGGACGTAGCGGGCGGCGGGCTCGTACTGCGCGTTGTGGGCGATGTGTTCGGTGGTCGGCTTGATCTCGGGGATCATGTCGCCGGTCAGGAAGCGCGAGTTGGTACGCGGATAGGTGAGCGCCTTGTGCTCCTCGTAGAGCCGCTGCGCGGCGGCCAGGGTGCGGCGCGCCGAGAAGCCGTAGAGGCTGTTCGCGTGGCGCTGGAGGCTCGTGAGGTCGTACAGGAGCTGCGGCTCCTCGCGCTGCTCCGTCTTGTCGAGCTTGGTGATCTCGCCGGCCTGGCCGGTGACCGCGTCGACGATAGCCTGCGCCTCCTCGGCGTTCGGCAGCCGCTTGCCGCCCAGGTAGCGGCCCGTGTAGCGGCGCTCCCCCGTCGCCTCGAAGCGCGCCTCCACGAGCCAGTACGGCTCGGGCACGAAGTTGCGGATCTCCTCCTCGCGGCGGGCGACCAGCGCGAGCGTCGGCGTCTGGACCCGTCCGAGCGACACGGCGCCGTCGAACGCCGCCCGCAGCCGGATCGACGCCGCGCGCGTGGCGTTCATGCCCACGAGCCAGTCGGCCTCGGAGCGCGAGCGCGCGGCCTCCTCGAGCGACTTCAGCTCCTCGGCGGGACGCAGGTGGTCGAACGCCTCGCGGATGGCTGCCTTCGTCATCGACGAGAGCCACAGGCGCTGCACGGGCTTGTGCACCGGAGCAAGGTCGTACACGTAGGCGAAGATGAGCTCGCCCTCGCGACCGGCGTCACAGGCGTTGATGACGGTCTCGACGTCCTCGTCGGCCATCAGCCTGTGAATCGCTCGCATCTGCTTGCCCGAGCGCTCGTCGTTCGGGATCAGCTTGAACTTGTCCGGGAGGATCGGAAGGTCGGCGAAGCGCCACTTCTTGAGCTTGGGGTCGTACTCGTCCGGCGGCGCCAATCCGACGAGGTGGCCCACCGCCCAGGTGACGATGTAGCCCCCGTTGTCGGTGGATCCGTCCTGCGTCTCAAGATGTGTTTTGTCCTTCGACTGCTTGAAGGATCCGGGCAGCGTCGACGCGAGGTCGCGCGCGACCGAGGGCTTCTCAGCGACTACTAGGGTCTTCGGCATCAGGGTTGAGGGTACGCATATCGCCTCCCATACACCGACCGGATGGTGGCTGGAGGAGGCCGGTGGGGCCGCTCCCCGCCCCGCTCTGGACGGGCCGCGAGAGGCGGACGTCGTCGTGATCGGGGGCGGCTACACGGGCCTGTGGACTGCCTGGCACCTGCTCGATTCGGAGCCGGGCATCCGGGTCCTGCTCCTCGACGGCGGGCTCTGCGGACACGGCCCGAGCGGGCGCAACGGCGGCTTCTGCGAGTCGCTCTGGCTGCACGCGCCCTCGCTGCGCCAGCGCTTCGGCGACGCGCCCGCCCGTGAGCTGCTCGACGCGTCGAGCGAGACCGTGGGGGCGATCGGCGCCTGGTGCCGCGACAACGACGTCGACGCCTGGTTCGACCAATCCGGCTACCTCGGCGTGTCCGCGGGCCCAGCGTTCGACGATACGGGCCTTGCTGCCGCCGAGGCCGCCGCGGCGCTGGGGGCTCCCGAGGCGGTGCGCGACCTGTCGGCCGCGGAGGTGCGCGAGCGCGTGCGGTCGCCCGTGTTTGGCCGTGGCGTGTTCGTGCCCGACTTCGCCACGGTGCAGCCGGCACGCCTCGCCCTGGGCCTCCGGCGACGCCTGATCGAGCGCGGCGTGGAGCTGTTCGAGCGCTCGCGCGTGCGTGGCCTCCGAGTCGAGCCGGGCGGCGTCGTGGCCGACACGGCCGGCGGAAGCGTTCGCGCAGGCGCCGCGGTGCTCGCGGTCGGCCCGGCGGCGCGCTCGCTGCGGCCGCTCCGCTCGCGCCTGTCTGTGACCTCCTCGCACATCGTGCTCACGGAGCCGGTGCCCGATCTGCTCGAGGAGATCGGCTGGACGGGCGGCGAGTGCATCACCGATGGCCGCACGCTCGTGCACTACTTCCGCACGACGCGCGACGGCCGGATCGCCTTCGGGTGGGGAGGCGGGCGGATCGCCTGCGGAGCGCGCGTGAACGGCCGCATGGAAGTCGACGCGGAGATCGCGCAGGAGGCACGGCGCCACCTCGTGCGCATCTTCCCCGCCCTGGAGGGACGGGCGATCACGCACGCCTGGGGCGGCCCGATCGACGTCTCCCCCAGCCACGTCGCTCAGATCGGCACGCTGCCGGGCGCGCCGGTGCACTTCGCGTTCGGCTACACGGGCAACGGCGTCGGCCCGACGCACCTCGCGGGCCGCGCGCTCGCCTCGCTGGCCCTGGAGCGGAGCGACCGCTACACCCGCCTGCCGATCGTCGGCGCGGGCGCGGGCGCGTGGGTGCCGCCCGAGCCGCTCGCCTGGCTGGGCGGTGCGCTCGTCCGGCGGGCGTTCGTCAAGCGCGAGAACGCCCTGGAACGCGGCGAGCGTCCCGGCCTCGTAACACGCGCGCTGTGCGCGGTGCCGAAGGCGCTGGGGATTCATGTGGCTCGGTGATTGACGTGCGCAAGCGCCCGGGCGGTGCCCGGCGCGCAGCGATGCCGTTAGTACGGGGAGGTGCCGTAGCTCTTGCCGCGGTCCGGCCCGCGGCAGCCGGTGCGCCGCTCCGTCGGCCGGAACGGCAGGCGCACGATCACCTGCGCCTCGTTGTTGTCCTCGTCTGACTCGTAGATCCGGTTGTTCGGATCCGCGATGTGCACGTAGGCGAAGCAGCCGCGCAGCCCCGTCACGTCGATCCACTGCTCGGGATAGGTGGGCGGGTAGACGTCCGCCCAGCCCACCGAGGTGCCGAGCGTGACGTGTTGGGCGCGCGAGTCGGTGCTGCAGGCCGGGTAGTGCGCCTTCCGCGGCGAGCGCGGCAGCGCCGGGCGGGTGTGCACGAGGTCGCGCAGGCAGTAGGAGACCTTCGGTCCGGTGCGCACGAGCCGAGTGCGCCGCCCCTCGGCGTCCACTCGCCACAGCTCGAAGCGGGCCGCGTTGTAGAACTTCCACCAGAAGCGGGCGAGGTGCGCGAACTTGAACTGGAGCCGCCCGTCGGTCGCGACCCCGATCCGCGTGCCGTCGCGCCTGTAGATCCGCTGGCGCGCCCTCATGAAGCGCGGCCCGATGCGGGTGCCGAACACCTCGGCGGGACCGTCACCCACGCTGTCGATCACGTTGCCCGCGCGCAGAACGGTGCGCCCGCGCCTGGTCGAGCGGTCGCTGTAGAGCCCCCAGGGCCGCCTCATCACGAGGTCGGGGCAGCGGAGACTGGCGGCGTCCGGCGCGATGCACGGGTTCTCGGCAGGCGGGGTCTCGGCCGGCGGCGTCTCCGGGGGCGGGTCCTGGGCCCGTGAGGGCGTCACGGTGAGCGCTGTCCCGGCAACGCTGGCGCAGCACAGGGCAATCAGAAGGGCGGCACGCACCGCCACAGTTCTAGCGATTCAGGCACACGGCCCGGTGTCGACCCGCCCACGAATGCGCCCGAGCGCCTGCCGCACGATCGAGTCCGGAACGCCGAAGCCCGACCGGCGGCGCCCGCTCGCAGCCGCGAAGACGGTGGTCACGACGCGGCCGGAGCCGTCCACCACCGGGCCGCCCGAGTTGCCGTGGCGCACCAGCCCGCGGAGCGTGGTGATCGCCCGTCTTACCGGGCCGCGGCCGTAGGCGTCCTGGCTGATCACGGTCTGCGTCGGCCCGAGCCGCGCGGGCTCGACGTCGTAGGGGCCGTTCTCCGGGAAGCCGAGCACGGCAGCGGAGCTGCCCGACTCGGCGTTCACGTTCATCGATAGCCCGGGCGCGCCCGACAGGCCTGACGCGCGCAGGATCGCGAGGTCGTTGCGAGCGTCGAACCAGACGGCGTCGGCGTCCACGGACGGGCCCTCGCCGCCCGGCTGGACCGTCGTGTCGTCCTGTCCAGCCACGACATGAGCGTTCGTCACGACCAGCCCGTCGCCCGCGATCCAGCCACTGCCCTGAACGCCGAGACCGCATGCGGTACCGAGCACGCGCACGACGCTCTGGCCCGCCGCCTGCACCTGCGGGTCGCGCGCGATCGCGGCGTTCGGCGGCGGCACGTTCGCCGCCGGCCCCTGGATCGTCGGGAACGGGTCGAAGCGCGCGAGCGCCTGGAGGAGCGGACCGGACGGCGGCAAGGCGGCGTTCAGCTTCTTCAGGATCTCCGAGCGCTGGATCGGCTCGCGCAGCTCGCGCGCCCCGGGCGTCTGAAGCGCGACGGCTCCCGCGATCCACACGAGGAACAGGCCCAGGCAGGCGACGAGGATGCTGCCCCCCACGCCGTCGATCACCCCGAATCGCTCGCCGAGCCTTCGGCGCAGGTGGAAGCCGAGCAGCTCGAGCACGGAGGAGAACAGCGCGCCCACCATGAGCGCCCCGACCAGCGCGAACAGGGGCGCGTACGGCGAGTGCGACCCGTCCGTCAGCACGAGCGGCCCGAGCCGCGAGCCGACGAAGGCGCCCGCGGCAAAGCCCACGAGCGACATGGCACCGGCGATCAGGCCTTGGCTGAAGCCCCAGACCGCCATGAGCGCCGTGAACGCGACGATGATCCAGTCGAGCCCGGTCAAGGCCCGTGTCAGGCTAGTGCCCGCGGCTACCATCGGGCTCGGTCCCTCTCCGTGAAAGGCATCCCCGCAGAGCGCCGACGGCGCATCACTCACCGCGCGCTACCGACGCTGGGCGGACTGGCGGCCGTCTCGCTCGTGGCAGGCGCGCTCGTCGGCGCTCTGCGGG
>JAXDIL010000206.1:0-11865 GCA_034664005.1 Thermoleophilaceae bacterium
GTTGTGAAGCTTGGTCGACAGGCCGACCAGGCGCAGGATGTCCGGCACCTTGCGGCGGATGTCCTGGCGGGTCTCGCCGATCACCTGGAGCGAGTACGCGACGTTCTCGTACACCGTCCGGTTCGGCAGAAGCTTGTAGTCCTGGAAGACGACGCCGATGTTGCGGCGCAGGTACGGAACCTTGTTGCGCGGGATCTCGGCGAGCTGGCGCCCGGCGATCGAGATCTCGCCCTTCGAGACGTCGAGCTCCTTGAGGAGCAGCCGGATGCAGGTCGACTTGCCGCAGCCGGTGGCACCCACGAGGAAGACGAACTCGCCGCGCCCGATGCGCATCGAAGCGCGGTCGAGCCCGACCGCACCGCCGTCGTAGACCTTCGTGACGTCCTTGAACTCGACTACGGGCGCGGCCGGCTTCGGCGCGGAGCGCCGTCGCGGCGCGACCTCTGTGGGCCTCGTCGCCATCTGTCGTGATGGATAGCGGATCTCCTGCCCGCGCTCGACCCGTGCAACGGTTATTTCAGTCGATAGCGCATGAACAGATGGCTCTCGCTCTCGAGCACCCAGACCAGCTCCATCTCCGCGGTCTCGTGCAGCACTCCGGAGACCATCGTGGGCGCGTCGGGCTCCCCGGCGAGCTTCGGGGCGAGGCAGTGGAAGAGCTCGTCGACGCCCCCGGCTCGCAATAGCTCGGCGTTGAGCGTCGGCCCGCCCTCGCACAGCACCGAGCGCACGCCGTGGCGCTCGTGGAGGTATGCCATGAGTCGCGGCAGATCGTCGCCCACGCGGGCGTACTCCACGTCGCCCTGGATGCCGGGCAGCTCCGCGTCCGAGCCGGTCGCGATCACGACGCGCTGCTCGGGGTCGTTCAGCAGCGGCAGGTCGGGCGGCAGCTCAAGCCGTCCGCTCACCACCACGGCCAGCGCGTCCGGCACGAGGCCCTCGTTCTGGCGCTTCTGGCGCAGCTCGTCGTTCTTCGTGATGCGGCCGTAGCGCTCCTCGCGCGCCGTCCCGGCGCCCACCATCACCGCGTCGGCCTGCGTGCGCAGGTGGTGGAACAGGCGCCGGTCGACCTCGGTCGAGAGGCCCTTCGTACGCCAGTCGAGCGTGGCTTTGCCGTCGAGGCTCGAGACCATGTTGATCCCCAGATAGGGCCGGTCCGGCGGCGCGAGCTCGTGGAGCCGCATGCGCGAGGCGAGCTCCTCGGGAGAGGTGGATGCCCGTTCTGGATAGATCAGCTGCACGAGCGCAGCGTAGGTCAGTTCGAGCGAAGCACGCAGTAGGCGGGGAACTCGAAGCCCCGCTTCGGGCGCAAGCCGCGACCGGCGCGGTAGATGCCGCCGTCGGACGGCTGCTCCGCGATGAAGGCGTTCTCGACGCCGCCGCGCTCGCGGCGCTGGTCCACCCGGATGCGCCGCGAGACGACCTGGAGCAGGCCGCTCGCCGCGCGCCGGCCATAGGCGTCGGTCCGGAAGCGCGACGGGCCGCCGTTGTGGACGAACCAGCGCGGATGAAGCACGCTGCGCCGGTCGCCCTTGCAGCGCGAGTCCCAGCCGGCGGGATCGGCCGGCCCGCACACGGCCGGCTTGTTGAAGACGACGCGCTCTGGAGCGCTGGGATCGAACTGCGTGATCGCGTTGTGGATGCCGAAGGCTGGGTGCGCCCGGAACACGCCGCCGACGTCGAGCGCCGTGGTCCACTCCTCGTAGGCGGACCGGCAGCCCGGAACCGGGAGCAGGCGCCAGGCGCGCCGCGGGCTCACCCCCGGGCAGTTGGACACGGCCTCGCCGAAGTCGGCCATCTGACGCGTTCGCGCCAACATGCGCCGGCCGCGCTCGCGAAACAGCCAGGTCTCGAGCGAGTGGAAGCGCACGCTGCCGCGCCGCGGCGATCCCGAGCCCTGGTGCAGGACGATCATCCAGGCGAGCCCTTTGCGGTCCTCGTTCGCGACGAACACCTTGAAGCCGGCGTGCGCCTCGGGGCTGCCCGCGTAGTCGCTCACGAGGCCGAAGGCGGGCATGCCCGTGCGGGCGAAATACCTGAATGCGCGCGGGTTTGAGCCGTGCTCGTGGCCGAACGCGCAGCCGTAGCGCGGGTCGCGCGGCGGATGCCATGTGGCCCACATACGCCCGCCGCGCTCGACCGTGTACTGATCGTGCACCCACTTGGCGCAGATCGGCGTTCCGTCCGGTGCGGGCGGCATCGAACGATCGTTTGGGTCGGCCGCCAAGGCGTTTGGCGCCGCGACCATCAGGGCTAAAATCACGAAAGGCAGGGATCGCACGTGGGTCGCGACACGCTAGCGAGCGTGAGGTTGCGTTCGTTCGGGTGTTTTCAGGTGGCAGCCGATAAATAGCCCATGACACCGAGAGCGCTCTTCCATCCAGCCCGCCTGGCCCGACGGCCGGTGCTCTCGACGCAGTCAGACGAGCGGCTCGTGGACCTCGTGCGAGCCGGTTCCGATCCCGCATTCGAGGCGATCGTGGAGCGCTACCGGCGCGCACTCATGCGCTACGTCGCCCGCCTCCTCCCCGCGGAGCGCGCCGAGGACGTGGTCCAGCAGGCCTTCGTGAAGGCCTACGAGGCGATGCAGCGCGACAGCGCGGAGCTCAACCTGCGGCCCTGGCTATACCGGATCGCCCACAACACGGCGCTGAACGCGCTGCGCGACCGCGCGCTCGGCCACGCGCAGCTCGACGAGCAGATCGACGGCGTCGAGCGGCCCGACCAGGCCTTCGAGCGCGTGACCGGGCTGCGCGAGCTGTTGGTGGCCGTCCAGGCGCTGCCGGAGCGCCAGCGTGACGCGATCGTGCTGCGCGAGCTGGAGGGCCGGAGCTACGAGGAGATCGGCGCGGCGCTCGGCGTCACCGACGGCGCGGTCCGCCAGCTCCTGAACCGCGCGCGTAACACGCTGCGCTCGGCCGCGGCGGCTGTCATCCCGTTCCCGCTCGTGACGCGTGTGGCGTCGAGCGAGTCCGCCGATCCGCTCGCCGCGCGAGTGGCCGAGCTCGTCGGGGTGGGCAGCGGCGCGCTCGTGATGAAGGTCTGCGCCACCGCGCTCGTGACGGGCGCCGTGGTCGGCGGCACGGCGGTGGTGCCGGGCGGCGCCGACAGGCGCACTTCCGTCGGGGCCGAGGCCGCGCAGGCCGCGGAGGACAGCTCCTCAGCCGTGAGCGTGCCCGGCGAGACCGCGAGCAGCCGCGCCGCCGGCGGCGGTGGCGAACGGGACGCTCGCGAGCGCCCGATCCAGCGCGCCACCGGCCCGGCCAACCGCGACGACGACGACGACAGCAGCAGCAGCGGTAACGGTGGCGGCGTCGATGACGACGACCACGACAGCGACGACGACGACCGTCATCGCGGCGAGAGCGGGTCGGGCGGCGGAAGCGGCGGGAGCGGCTCAGATGACGACGATGACTCCGCCGACGACCGCAGCGGGCCCGGCGGCGGCGGCGATGACGACGAGCCCGAGCTCGACGACGACAGCTCCGGCCCCGGCAGTGGCGCCGAGCCGCTCGAGCTTCCTGAGCCCGAGGAGATCGAGGCCGCGGAGGACCGCTCGGGACACGGCGGCGGATCCGACGACGAGCCCGAAGACGCACTGGAGCCCGACAGCTCAGGCCCGGGCTGATCCGGGCAAACGTCCTGGCTAGCCGATCGCGACCATGCGGTCGATCGGCACGCGCGCCCGCTCGGCGAGGGCGGGATCGACCTTCACGACCGGCTTCAGGTCGCGCAGGGCGTCGTGCAGCTTCGGCAGCGTGATCATCTTCATGTAGCGGCAGGAGGCGGCGCGGTTCGCCGGGATGAACCGCTTGCCGGGGTTCTCCTTCGCCAGCGGGTGGAGCATCCCCGTCTCGGTCGCGACGATGAAGGTGTCGGCCTCGGAGTTGCGCGCGAAGTCGAGCATGCCGCCGGTCGAGAGCATGTGCGTGCGCTCCAGGTCGACGTCGCCGGCGGCGACGTACTCCATCACCTGGGTCGTGCAGCCGCACTCGGGATGGATCATGAACTCGGCGCCCGGATGCTCGTCGCGGACGCTGGTGATGTCCGCCGGTCGGATGCCGGCGTGCACGTGGCACTCGCCGTCCCAGACCTGCATGCGCCTGCCTATGACGCGCTCGACGTAGGCGCCCAGCCACATGTCCGGACCGAACAGGATCTCCGTGTCCTCGCCGTGCTCGCGGTAGATGTGCTCCACAACCTGGACGGCGTTGGCGGAGGTGCAGCAGTAGTCGGTCTCGGCCTTCACCTCGGCCGTCGTGTTCACGTACATCACGACGATCGCGCCCGGGTGCTTCGCCTTCCAGGCGCGGAGCTCGTCGGCGGTGATCGACTCGGCCAGCGAGCAGCCGGCGCCGAGGTCCGGGATCAGGACGGTCTTGTCGGGCGACAGGATCGAGGCCGTCTCCGCCATGAAGTGGACGCCGCAGAACGCGATCACGTCGGCGTCGGTGTCGGCCGCGCGCCGCGAGAGCCCGAGCGAGTCGCCGACGAAGTCCGCCACGTCCTGGATCTCCGGCAGCTCGTAGTTGTGCGCGAGGATGACCGCGTTCCGCTCCTGGGCGAGCGCGCGCACCTCCGCGGCAAGGCGGGTGGTGTCCTCTGGGCTGAGCACCGCCGGGCCGGCAGGCGTGAGAGTCGGCAGCTCGATTGGGTTCATCGCGGTTTTTGCCTTATAGTCGAAAACCGTGCCGAAGCAGCATACCAGTGGCGCCCGGCCGGCGCCCACCCACGTGACGCTCGCCGTCGTCCTCCAGGTACGCGGCGATTCCCTCTGCGTGCTGCTCTGGCAGCGGGCGCGCCCACCCTTCGAGGAAGCCTGGTCGCTCCCGGGCGGCTACCTCGAGCAGGGCCACACGCTCGAGCAGTCGATCCGCACCCAGCTCGCCCGCAAGGTCGAGGTCGCCGAGCTGTCCTCGCTCGAGCAGCTCGAGACGGTCGGCGATCCGGACCGCCACCCGGATGAATGGCAGCTCGCCACGGCCTACCTCGGCCTGGTGCCGCGTGGCCTCGATCCGGTGCTCCCGCCCGACACGAGCTGGCACGAGGTCGACTCGCTCCCCGCCCCCATGGCCTTCGACCACGGCCCGATCGTGCTCGCCGGCCGCGAGCGCCTGCAGGCGAAGCTGTCCTACACGAACATCGGGTTCGCGCTCGCGCCGGAGAGCTTCACGATGTCGGAGCTGTCCGCGATCTACACGGCCGCCCTCGGCTATCCGGTGGACCCGACGAACCTGCGGCGGGTGCTGGAGCGCCGGGGCCTGCTGGAGCCGACCGGGGAGCGGCGCTCGCCCGGGCCGGACGGCGGCCGTCCCGGTGCGGTCTACCGCTTCCGCTCGCGCGAGCTGGCGGTGACGGACCCGTTCGCGGTGCTCCGCCCGCCTACAGCGGGTCGAGCAGCAGGCTGAGGTCGAGCGTGGGCGCCGAATGCGTGAGCGCGCCCACGCTGATGAAGTCCACGCCGCTCTCGGCCACCGCCCTGACGGTGTCGAGCGTGATGCCGCCCGATGCCTCGAGCTCCGCGCGTCCGGCGGCCAACCGCACCGCCTCGCGCATCTCGTCGGGACTCATGTTGTCGAGCAGGATGCGCGTGAGGCCGGCGTCGAGGGCGTCCTGGAGCTCCGGCAGCGTCGCGCACTCGACCTCGACGACGACGCCGTCGCCGGCGGCCGCGAGTGCGAGGCGGGTCGCCGCCCCCACGCCGCCCGCCAGCGCCGCGTGGTTCTCCTTCACGAGGATCGCGTCGTAGAGACCAGAGCGCTGGCTCATGCCGCCTCCCGCCAGCACGGCCTCCTTCTCGAGCTTGCGGAGGCCGGGCGTCGTCTTGCGCGTGTCGAGGATGCGCGCGCCGGTGCCCTCCACCGCCTGGACGTAGCGCGCGGTGAGCGTGGCGATCCCGGACAGCCGCCCGAGGAAGTTCAGCGCGACCCGCTCGCCGGCGAGGATCGACGCGGCCGCGCCCTCGAGTCGCGCGACCGGGCCCGGCTCACGCCACTCACCCTCCGGCGCCTCCGGCTCGAACCTGAGCTCCGGATCCACGCGCTCGAACACGCTCTGGGCCACGCGCAGCCCAGCGATCACGCCCGGCTCCTTCTGCCGGATCGTGGCGCGGGCCCGCGCCCCCTCTGGCACCACCGCGCGCGTCGTGAGGTCGCCGTCGCCGAGGTCCTCGGCGAGGGCGCGGTCGATCAGGTCGGTCATCTGACGTGGGCGGTGGCCCGGTCGATACCCGCGATGGCGTACGCGTCGGCCTCGTCGAGCGTCTCGCGCTCGAGCAGCATGTCCGCCAGCCCCTCCAGGCGCTCGCGGTTGTCGGCGAGCAGGCGCTCGGTCGCGTCCTGCTCCTCGTCCACGATCCGGCGCACCTCCGAGTCGATCAGCTCCTGTGTCGCCTCGGAGACCGGCTCGGCGCCGGGCAGCAGCGGGCTCACGCCGTCCTGCGGCGCCACCGCGAGGAAGCCGACCTTCTCGCTCATGCCCCAGCGCTCGACCATCCCGCGCGCGATGCGCGTGACCTGCTGGATGTCCGACTCCGCGCCGGTGGTGGCGTCGCCGAACACGAGCTCCTCGGCCACCCTCCCGCCGAGCGCCACGCGGATCTTCGCGCGCAGCTGCTGCTCCGAGTAGTTCACGCGGTCGTCGTCGGGCGTAGAGAGCGTGACCCCGAGCGCCTGGCCGCGCGGGATGATCGACACCTTGCGCACCGGATCCGCGCCCGGCGTGAGCATGCCCACGATCGCGTGCCCGCCCTCGTGGAAGGCGATCCGGCGGCGGTCCTCGGGGTGGATCAGCACGTTGCGCTCGGCGCCCAGCACGATCTTCTCGAGCGCGTCGGCGAAGTCCGTGTACTGGACGCGGTCGTGGCCTCGTCGCGCCGCCAGCAGCGCTGCCTCGTTGACGAGGTTGGCGAGATCCGCGCCCACCATGCCGGGTGTGGTCGCCGCGAGCCGGTCGAGGTGGACGTCGTCCGCCAGCGGCACCGACCGCGTGTGCACGCGCAGGATCGCGGCGCGGCCGGCGGCATCCGGGGCCTGGACGAACACGCGCCTGTCGAAGCGCCCGGGACGCAGCAGCGCGGGGTCCAGCACCTCGGGGCGGTTCGTCGCACCGAGCACGATCACGTTCGCGTCCGAGTCGAACCCGTCCATCTCCGTGAGGATCTGGTTGAGCGTCTGCTCGCGCTCGTCGTGGCCTCCAAGGCCACCGCCGGGGCCGCCGCGCGAGCGTCCGATCGCGTCGAGCTCGTCGATGAAGATGATCGCGGGGGCCGCCTCCTTGGCCTGCTGGAAGAGGTCGCGCACGCGCGACGCGCCGATGCCGACGATCGCCTCGATGAACTCAGACGCCGAGGCCGAGAAGAACGGCACGCCCGCCTCGCCCGCGACGGCCCGCGCCAGCAGCGTCTTCCCGGTGCCGGGGGCGCCCGCGAGCAGCACTCCGCGCGGTATGCGGGCTCCGAGCTTGCGGTACTTGTCGGGGTTCTTCAGGAAGTCGACCACCTCCATCAGCTCCTGCTTGGCCTCCTCGATGCCCGCCACGTCCTCGAACGTGACGGTCTGGGACTGTGGCTCGACCCTGCGGGCGCGGCTGCGGCCGAACTGGGCGAGCATTCCGCCGCCGCCGGCGGCACCGGCAGCCCGTCGCGCGAGGAAGATGAACAGCGCGACCAGCAGGATCGTGGGGCCGAAGCTGAACAGGATCGTCTGGAGCAGCGAGCGCTCGCCCGGCGGCGACGCGCTGATCACGACGCCGTTGTCCTCGAGCAGCCGCGACAGCTCGCGGTCGTTCGCGAACGTCGGGATCTCGGTCTCGAAGCCCTTCGCGCTCTCGCCCTTGTACTTCACCGTCTGCTTGAACTCGCCCTTGACCGTGTCGCCGGTCGACGCGATCTCCTTGACGTTGCCCTGTCGGACCTCCTGGAGGAAGGTCGGGTTGTACGGGACCTTGATTCGCTTCTCGGGCGGCGCAAGGATTGCGACAGCCAGCCAGTTGAGGACGAACAGCGCGACGAGGATCGTGAGGAAGCGCCGTGGTCTCCACGGGATCATGGGCGGCTTCTTGGGCGCGCCGCTCACGCGCAGGTTCCCGCGCCGCGGATCGGGCGGCGGCGGCGCTGTCCGCGGGTCGGGCGCCCGAGTCTCGTCGGCCATGACCCCATGCTACGTAGGTCGCCGCCGCAACTTGTCGCGCTAGCTCAGCGCCGCGAGGCGGCGAACGCGTCGACGATCCCGTGACCGTAGAAGCCGTTGAACTCCCTCGATCCCTCGCAGTACGCCGTGAAGTCCGGTGTCAGCGTTGGGTCGGGGTACGTGTACGTGCGCGGGTTCGGGCAGGCGTGGTCGCGCGCCGTGCGCTGCATGACGCGCTCGACGGTGTCCGGCGAGAGCGTGAGGCCGCCGTGGCGCCTGTCGCGCTTGCCCTGTGCCGCGACCACCAGCGCCGCCACTCCGACCGCGTGCGGCGAGGCCATCGAGGTGCCCTGTAGGTACTGGTAGTACTGGCAGTCGCCGCGCGAGCAGTCCGCCAGCACGAACGGCGTCGTGGGCACTCCGTTCTCGTCGATGTCCTCGTTGGCGATCGCCAGCGGCTTCGGGTACGGAGCGAGGATCGTGTTCGCCGGGTTCCGGTAGCCCGGCGTCCCGTAGCCCTCGCGGATGTCGCCGCCCGGAGCCGAGAAGTCCGCCTGCTCGACCCCGTAGTCCGAGTAGTACGCCTTGCGCTCGCTCGGGCCGAGCGAGGTGATTCCGAGCACGTTCCTGCCCTCCGTGGGCATCGACCTGCAGCTGTTGTCGACGTTGCGCTCGCGCTCGGTGCCCGGCGGGTAGTCGGGGCTGGTGTCGTCGAACGTCGGCTTGCCTAGATCGGTGTGGCCGTTCCCCTCGGCCGCCACCAGCGTCACGCCGTGCGCCCGCGCGTACGCGAGCGCCCGCTCGGTCGCCGCGATGATCGTCGCCTGCTCCTGCTGCTCCTCGGGCGAGTCGGCCGGGTTGTCCGTGCAGTTGTAGAGCCACGGATCGATGTAGTACGACATGTTCACCACATCGACGCCATGGTCGCCCGCGAAGGTGAGGGCGTCGACCGAGGGCTGCAGGAAGAAGTACCCCGAGTCCTGCCCGGCCCGCAGGTTCACGAGCTCGACGTCCGGTGCCACTCCGGCCATGCCGAGCCGGTTGAGCGGCGCCCCGACGGTCCCGGCCACGTGCGTGCCGTGCCCGTCCTCGTCGACGTTGGCCGGGTCCGAGCAGGACTGGTCCGGCTCCTCCTCGCAGGGACCGTCGATCAGCGGGATGTCGGTGGTGAAGTTGCGGCTCAGCGACCTGTTGAAGTTCGGCGCGATGTCGCCGTGGGAACCGTCGATTCCAGTGTCGAGGATCCCGACACGGACGCCCTCTCCGCGCTGGCGGCTGTACGACTTCCCGGAGGTCGCGTTGATCATCCGCATGTCCCACTGGAGATCGGCGAAGGGCTCGTTCCGCGGCTGACTCCCGCCGCCGCGGTGAACGCGCCCACGCCCGGGCTGGCGATCGCGCTCGGCGGTCATCCGCTCGATCGCGAACGGATCCGCAGGGCGGGCGGCGGGCGCCTTGCCCACCGGCCGGTTGCTCGCCGCGCCCGCGATGGCGCTGCTCTTCGACACATCCGAGACGAAGTTCTCGTTGGACGAGCTCACCGTGGCCACTCCCACGGCGGTGTTCACCTTGAGGATCTCGCCGCCGGCTTTCTTGACCGCCTGGGCGCCGTCCTGCGCGGACGCCCCGCGCTCATAGAGGACCACGAACGTGCGCTCCTGTGACTGGCGCTTCGCGGCGCCGGAGGTGAGCGGGATCAGCAGTGCGAGGGCGCCAAGGAGGGCCAGGAGGGAAACGAGTCGCATCCTGGCGCGCTACCCGAGAACGCTCGACCCGTAACGACCCGTAGAGTTTCGTGGAGGATGAAGCAGCAGCTACGCCCACTCTTCGACCAGGTGGTCATCAAGGAGCTCGAGCCGGACCGGGTCCGGCACTCGGGGCTCGTCCTGCCGCCGGGCGAGCACGAGGCTCCGCCGCAGCACGGCATCGTGCTGGCTGTAGGCCCCGGACTCGACTGGTGGGGCGGCGTCGGGATCAAGATGCCGGTCGTGCCCGGTGACCACGTGGTCTTCCCCGCCAGCGCGGGCGTGTGGGTCGAGGTCGAGGAGGAGAAGCTGCTCGTGTGCCGCGTGGGCCAGCTGCTCGGCGTGCTCGAGGAGCTCTCCGAGCGGACCGAGGACAGCCTAGGCGGCGGCAGTTCCGTTGCCGGCTCGTCTGAGTAGCTCGGCCCGGACGAAGCCGTCGAGGTCGCCGTCGAGCACGCCCTGGGCGTTGCCGGCCTCGACGCCCGTGCGGTGGTCCTTCACCAGCGTGTAGGGGTGAAGCACGTAGGAGCGGATCTGGGAGCCCCAGGCCACGTCCTGGGCCTCCCCCTTCTCCTTCGCGATCTCCTCCTGGCGGCGGCGCTCCTCCAGCTCGACGAGCTTGCCCTTCAGCATCTTCATCGCGGTGTCGCGGTTCGACGACTGGGAGCGCTCGTTCTGGCACTGCACGACGATCCCGGAGGGCCGGTGCGTGATGCGCACCGCGGAGTCGGTCTTGTTCACGTGCTGGCCGCCGGCGCCCGAGGCGCGGTAGGTGTCGATCTGGATGTCGTCGGGCTCGATCTCCACCTCGACCGCGTCCTCCACGAGCGGCGCCACCTCCACGCCGGCGAACGCCGTGTGGCGGCGTGACTGCGCGTCGTAGGGCGAGATGCGCACGAGCCTGTGCACGCCCTTCTCGGCGCTGAACAGCCCGTAGGCGTTCTCGCCGCGGGCGATGAACGTGGCGGACTTGATGCCGGCCTCCTCGCCCTCGGAAGCCTCCTTCAGCTCGACCTTCATGCCGCGCCCCTCGGCCCAGCGCATCTCCATGCGGAGGAGCATCTCGGCCCAGTCCTGCGAGTCGGTGCCGCCGGCGCCGGCATTCACGGTCACGACCGCGTCGCCCGCGTCGTAGTCGCCCGAGAACAGGCGCGCCTCCTCGAGCTCGGCGAGCCGCGACTCGATCGATGCCCGCTGCTCGGCCAGCTCGGCCGCGATCGAGTCGTCCTCCTCGGCCATCTCCTCCAGCGCCTCGAGGTCATCGATGTCCGAGTCGAGCGAGCGGAACGTCTCGAGCCGCCGCCCGACCGAGGAGTGCTCCGCGGAGACCGAGGCCGCCCGCTCCTGGTCGTCCCAGAAGCCGGGGGTCTGCATCTCCCCCTCCAGCTCGGCTAGGCGAGCTTCGAGCAGAGGGGGGTCAAAGAGAGTCCGCGAGCAGCTTCAGCTGGCCGCGGAGGCCACTGACGTCACTAGGCGCCATGGCACTTCTTGAATTTCTTGCCGGAGCCGCACCAGCAGGGGTCGTTGCGGCCGATCTTCTCGCTGTCGTCGAGCCGCCGCGTCTCGACGAGCGCCGGCTGGGCCTCCACGGCCTCGGCCGCCATCTGGCCGGCCTCGGCCACGCCGGCGGGCACCGCGGCCCCGGCCGCCGCCGCGATCGCGTCGCGCCCGGTCAGTCCCCGCCCGCCCGACATGCTCAGGTTGCGGGTGCTCGTCGTGTTCCCGCCCATGCCCCAGTTCGGGCCGGCCGCCTGCTGCTCCTCCTCGCCCTGCACCTCGACGTTGAACACGTACCGGGCGAACTCGTCCCAGATGTTGTTCATGAGCTCCGTGAACATCTCGAAGCCCTCGTTCTTGTAGGCCACGAGCGGGTCGATCTGCGCGAACCCGCGGAGGTGGATGCCCTCGCGCAGGTAGTCCATGTCGTGGAGGTGCTCGCGCCAGCGCTCGTCGATGATCTGGAGCAGCATGAAGCGCTCGAGCGCGCGCAT
>JAXDIL010000075.1:0-2674 GCA_034664005.1 Thermoleophilaceae bacterium
GTGCACGTCTCGCCGGGGCTCTTGTCCCGCGATGCTGTCTACAACGGCCCTCACGGCGTCTTGCCGGAGGTTGCCGGGCGCGGCCGCTTCCAGCGCGTCGAGCTCCACCGTGCGCTTCGCGGCGAGAGCCTCCCGCACGAGCTCGGCGCGAGCCGATCCCGGCAGGCCGGTGAGGACCACGGGATCCATGGCCTCCTCGAGCTCGTCGGTCGAGCGGGGGTAGAGCTCAGTCCACATCGTCTCGGAGGGTCCAGGCCTCGTCCTCGGCCGCAGTCAGGAGTGCCGCTTGGACGATGACATTGGTGACCGCGCCGATCGCCTGGCCTGAGCGGGCGGCCTCGCGGGCGAGCAGCATTGTGCAGTAGGGGTGGAGTTTCGCCTCGTCGAGCAGGAGGGCGAGTGCGTCATCTGTTATCGGGACGCCGGCCTCCGCGAAGCGCCGCGGCAGTTCGTGCATCCAGTCCTCTCTGCTGATCGGCGGGAGCGGGAGACGCTGGCCGACGTACTGGAGCGGTCCGCCCGGGCCGGTCAGCTTGTCGAGCGCGCTCCGCTCGCTGGAGGAGACGATCACCCCGACCGTCTCGTCCTCTCTCAGGAACGCTCGGAGAGCCTGCCGCTCGGGCTCGGGCCAGGTAGCCAGGTGATGGGCTTCGTCCAGCAGGACTCCCACCGCTTGCCCGACGGCCGCGTCTGCCGCATGCTGGAGAACCGCAGCGGGCGACCCGCCGCCCGCCTCACCGAGCGCGGCAAGGACGCTGGCGATCAGCTTGTCCTCGCCGCCGAGGCCGGCCTCGAGCTGCCTGGCGAGCCAGCCCGTGGCGCGTCGTGCGGTGGCTAGCGCCGCGAGCCCGGGAGAGAGTTGCGCCCTCAGCACCTCGGCAACCTCGCCGGGTCCGCTCAGAACCGCGAGATCCGCATCGGCTGCGGGGAGTCCGGCGGCTCGGAGACGGTCCGTCACGGCGCCGGCCACGCTGCTCTTGCCGGTCCGGCGGGGCGCCAGCAGCTTCACCTTCTCCCCGTTGCGGACGCGGGCGTCCAGGGCATCGATGCTCGGGCCGCGGCCGATCTGAGCGCCCTCGCTGAGCGTGGGGCCGGCCGGAAAGAGCTCGTTTAGACGGCTCATACGGCTATATTAGACGAAATTACCGTCTAAAAGACCCGACCGACCGATTTCTTGCAGATAGCCGCGTAATGCGGCTATGACAGCCGGGTTTCTTGTCTATAAGAGGAATCGGCCGACGCGAGCCGTACCTTCGCGCCATGGATACAACCAAATTGACGACCGGCGACATCGTCGCCGGCGTCGGAGGCCTGGTCCTCCTGATATCGCTGTTCCTCCCCTGGTACGGCGTTAGCGCGGACGTGGCGGGCGTGTCGGTGAGCGTCAGCGGTAGCGGCTGGGAGGTGCTCGGCTTCATCGACATCCTCCTGTTCCTGATCGCGGTGATCGCGATCGTGGTGGTCGCCGCACGCGCTGCGGGGAGGCTGCCGGCAGAGGTGCCCGGGTCCGTCGTGCTGCTCGGCCTCGGCGCGCTTGCCGTGCTGCTCGTGCTGTTCCGGATCATCGACATCCCGGCCGGCGACGTGCCGGACGGCGTCGACCTGAGCCGCAAGCTCGGCATCTTCATCGCCCTGATCGGCGCTGCTGCGGTGGCCTACGGCGGCTGGCGCACGAACGCCGAGACGCCGGGCGTCGCCGCGCCCGCCCGTCCTCCGGCGGTCTAGCCGGAAAGGCGAACGCCGGCGGCGACCCGAGAGAAGGGCCGCCGCCGGCGCGGTTGGAGCGAGTCCGTAAGAGCCGTTAGGCCGCGCGCGGCAGCATGCGCGCGAGCACGCCCGCCTGCTGGTGCGAGCTGTCGCTCAGCCGCTCGGCGCGGAAGCGCAGCAGGTCGAGCAGGTCGCGGCTCGGGCGGAACGGGTCCGCCACCGCGGCGCCGCTGTCGAGCGAGAGCGCGGCCCACAGCTCGTCGCCCGTCTCGGCGAGGAGAACGTCTCCCGTGGGCGGGAACGAGCTGTCGAGCGCTGCAAGACGACGGACGGCCAGGGCGTCTTCTGCAGTAGCGCGGCGGATGGTGACGTTCATGTGGGCTCCCTTTCTAAGTTCGGTTCCTTTCGAACAATGATCGGCAATTCACCTCATAAGATCAAATACGGACTTGTGAGATCTGCGATAAGCTGACCTTATGTTGGACGTGAAGCAGCTACGCGTGCTGCGAGCCGTCGGAGAGCACGGTTCATTCTCCGCTGCCGCCGACGCGCTGTCCTATACGCAGCCCGCAATCTCCCAGCAGATCGCCGCGCTCGAGAAGCGCGCCGGCACGACGCTCGTCGACCGCGGAAGCCGCGGCGTACGCCTCACCGACGCCGGGCGGGCGCTGGTCGAGCACGCCGAGGTGGTGATCGCCCGGCTCGCCGCCGCCGAGGCCGAGCTCGAGGCCATCGCCGGGATCCGCGGCGGTCGCGTGAGGCTGTCGTCGTTCCCGAGCGCGGGTGCCTCGCTGCTGCCGCCCGCGGTCGCGCTGTTCACCGAGCGGCACCCGGAGGTCGAGCTGAGCTTCGTCGAGCAGGAGCCCGAGGAGGCGGTGCCGATGCTGCGTGCCGCCGAGCTCGAGGTGGCGCTCGTGTTCGAGTACCGCGACCTCTCGCAGCCGGAGTTCGACCGGCTCTACGAGGG
>JAXDIL010000002.1:0-13395 GCA_034664005.1 Thermoleophilaceae bacterium
AGCTGAGCTTCGTCGAGCAGGAGCCCGAGGAGGCGGTGCCGATGCTGCGTGCCGCCGAGCTCGAGGTGGCGCTCGTGTTCGAGTACCGCGACCTCTCGCAGCCGGAGTTCGACCGGCTCTACGAGGGGATCGAGCTGCGCCACCTGCTGGACGACCCGATGTTTCTTGCGCTGCCGCGCGAGCACCCGGCCTCCCGCAGGTCACGCGTGCGCCTCCAGGACGTGTGCGACGACACCTGGATCCAGAACGACACCACCGGGCCCTGCGGGCGCCTCCACCTGGCCGCCTGCGCCGCCGCCGGGTTCGAGCCGCGCATCGGCTTCCAGTCGGACGACTACAACGTCGTGCAGGGGCTGATCGCGGCCGGGGTGGGTGTGTCGCTGTTGCCGGCGCTGTCGCTTACGAACGTGCGCGAGGACATCGTGATGCGCTCGCTGGGCCGGAACGCTCCGACGCGCCGCATAGCCGCGGCCACGCTCGCGGGCCGCTACCGCTCGCCCGCGGCGAACGCGATGCTCGACATCCTCAGCGAGGTGGCCGACCGCTTCGAGCTGCCGGCCGGCGCAGCGATAGCCGCCTAGGGACCCAGCACGCCGTCCGGGGCGTATCAGGGGCATGCGCCCTATCGCCGCCATCACCGTCGGGCTCTTCATGCTCCTACCGGCGACGGCCGCGGCCGACGGGCTTCCCGCCGTGGGGATCGATGCGACGCCGCTGTCCGCTCCGGGCGGCGACGTGGCCTACGTGACCAAGGCCGGCAAGCATGCGACGCATGTGGTCGAGCGGGCCCGGTACGGCGGTGTCCTTCGGCAGCGCCGGATCGAGGGCGTCTTCTCACTTCCCGCCGTGGCCTATGACGGCTCACCCGCGGGCATCTCCGCCGATGGCCGCACGCTCGTGCTGATCAGCCCACGGACGCGCTACCCGCGGCGTCGCACGACGTTCGCGGTGCTCGACACGAAGCGGCTGACCGTGCGTCGCCAGATCGGGCTGAAGGGCGACTTCAGCTTCGATGCGATCGCTCCGAACGGCGGGCTGATGTACCTAGTCAAGTACGACCCGCGCGCCTACGGGGAGTACGAGGTGCGCGCCTACGACCTACGGGCGCAGCGCCTCCTGGCGGAGCCGATCGTGGACCCGCGCGAGCCGGACGAGGAGATGTACGGCGTGCCGGTCACGCGCGCATCGAGCGCGGACGGCCGCTGGGCGTACACCCTGTACGACAAGCCCCACCATCCCTTTGTGCACGCCCTGGACACGAGCGGGCGCACGGCCGTCTGCATCGACCTGGACGGCGTGCGGAACGGTTGGGGCGCGACGCTGGAGCTGCGCGGCCCGACGCTCGAGGTGGTGGGCGGGGCGGGCCGGGTGCTCGCGAGCATCGACACCCAGACGCACCGCTTGATCGAGACGGCCGCGCCGCTAGCCAAGGCGGGCGGGAAGGAGGCCGGGGCAGCCGAGGACGGCGGCAGCGCCTGGCTTCGGGTGGCGCTGCCCGCGGCCGCGGCGCTGCTCCTGCTCCTGCTGATCGTGCGCATCCGCCGTCGCAGCGTCAGTGCGGCAGAAGTGCGCGGCTTGTAGCGGCTACCTCAAAGTGGCATTCAGCCGGGCGCTGAGGCCGCCGATTAAGCGGTCGTGACGCCGCTCGCCCTCGAACTGGGACCGGTCGCCGGTCGCAGGCTGCGGGTCCTGTGGCGACTGCTCCTTGTCGCGCTCGCCTTCTCCGTGGTCCAGACGGCCACCGGAGTTGCCGGCTCGTTCGGCGACGACCTGTTCGCCAACGTGCTCACGCCGGCGATACCGGCGCTCGCGGCCGCGCTGTGCTTCGCTCGTGCGCGGCTGTTCGCGCCGGATCGCGGCGCGTGGCTCGCGATGTCGGTCGGCCTGGGCCTCTGGGCGCTCGCCGAGCTCTACTGGGTCGTCTTCTTCAGCGACCCGAGCGACATCCCGTATCCATCGCCGGCCGACGCCCTCTGGCTCGCCTTCTACCTGACGAGCTACGTCGCGCTGATGGCCCTGATCCGCGCACGCGTGCGGAGCTTCCAGGCAAGCATGTGGCTCGACGGCCTGATCGCCGCGCTGGGCGCTGCGGGGCTCGTGGCCGCGCTCGTCTTCAAGCCGGCCCTCACGCAGACCCACGCGAGCGGCGCCGCGCTCGCGACCAACCTCGCCTACCCGATCGGGGACCTGCTGCTGATAGCGATGGTCTTCGGGATGTTCGCGCTGTCCGGCTGGCGGGCCGAGCGGGCGTGGCTGGTGCTCGCCGCCGGGCTCCTGGCCAGCGCGGTCGGCGATTCGATCTTCGTCTACCAGTCCGCCATGGGCACCTACCAGGAGGGGACCCTGCTCGACGTGTCGTGGGCCCTGTCCGCAAGCCTCGTGGCCATGGCGGCATGGCAGCGCGAGCGCACGGAAAAGGTCGAGCTCCAGGGTTGGCCGGGTGTCGTGGTCTCGTCGCTCTTCACGCTCAGCTCCGTCGGGGTGCTCATCTACGGGAACGTGGCCGACGTGCCCGTGGCGACCCTCGCGCTGTGCGGATCCGCGGCTGTCTGCGCTGTGCTCCGGACCGCGCTCGCCTTCCGGGACGTACGCTCACTTGCCGATAGTCGCCGGAGCGCTCTCACCGACGACCTGACCGGCCTACCGAACCGGCGCGCGTTCTATGAGCGCCTGCGAGCCGCGGTGCAGGACCTCGACGACTCGGACGTGGGACTCGCTGTCATGATCGTCGACCTCGCCCGTTTCAAGGAGCTCAACGACGCGCTCGGGCACCACGCGGGCGACCTCGTGCTCCAGCGCTTCGGCCCGCGCATGCGCCGGGTCCTCCGTGCCACCGACACGCTTGCCCGCCTAGACGGGGACGAGTTCGGCGTGCTGGTCGAGGGCGGCGCCGACAGGCGGGTGCTCGCGAAGGTCGTCGATCGGCTGACGTCCGCGCTAGCGGCACCGCTCGAGCTGGACGGTCTCGACATTCGCGTCGACGCGACCATCGGCGTTGCACTCGCGCCTGCGCACGGCTCCGACGTCGACACGCTCGTCCAGCGGGCGGACGTCGCGATGTACGAGGCGAGGAAGAGCGGCGCGACGTATGCGGTCTACGCGCACGAGCGCGACGAGCACAGCAGCGACCGGCTCGCGCTGATGAGCGAGCTGAGCGCGGCGATAACCGCAGGGCAGCTCGTGCTCCACTACCAGCCCAAGGCGGACCTCCGGACCGGCGAGATCGTCGGCGTCGAGGCGCTGGTCCGCTGGCAGCATCCGACGCGCGGCCTCCTCCCGCCCGCAGACTTCATCCAGATGGCCGAGCAGACGGGGCTGATGGGCTCGCTGACGATGCGCGTCATGGACATGGCCCTCCGGCAGGCGTGCGAATGGCGTCACTCGGGCTGGGACGTCGGCATGGCCGTGAACCTGTCCGCCTCGAACCTCGACGACCCGGAGCTCGGCCGGAAGGTGGAGCGGCTGCTAACGCGCTGGAACGTCCCGCCCAGCTCCCTCCAGCTGGAGATCACCGAGGACGTCATGATGGCCGACGTCGAGCGCGCCGACGAGGTCACCCGTGGGCTGCGCGAACTCGGCGTGGAGCTCGCCCTCGACGACTTCGGCACGGGCTACTCCTCGCTCGCCTACCTGCGCCATCTGCCGGTCGACGAGCTGAAGCTCGACCGCTCGTTCGTGACCGACGTGAACTCGGAGGAGAAGGCCGCCCAGATCGTCGGCTCGGTGGTCCTGCTCGCCCGCGAGCTGGGCCTCCGGGTCGTGGCCGAGGGCGTGGAGACGGAGTCCACCTGGAACGCCCTTACCGCGCTCGGCTGCGACATCGCCCAGGGCTACTTCCTGGCGCACCCGCTCCCCGCAGACGAACTGGAGACCTGGATGGCCAGCCGCAACGCTGGTGCCACCGGCAAAGCTCTCGCAACAGTCGCCTGAGGTGACTCGCCCTGGCGCCCGTCAGGACGCGGCGCGCATCTTGGCCCACTCGGCTTTGTGGGCGCTCTTCGCGGCCTGGTAATCCGCGAGCGCCTGGGGCGAGTCGACGTCGCCGAGCGTCGGATGTCCGGGCGCGAGATCGCGGGCGGCCTCCACACCGAAGTGCTTGAAGAGGACCGCCCCGAGCGACGCGATCTTCATCTCGCCGAAGCCCGGCAACGCTGCGAGGTTCGCGCGGAGCTCCTCTGAGCTCCTCGCCTCGGTCCAGACGCGTGCCGCGTCGCCGTCGTAGCGGTCGCGGATGTGCACAGCCAGCTCATGCACTCGCTTGGCCATCGACCGCGGATATCTGTGGACCACCGGCTTGGTGAAGAACACCGGCTCGAGGTCGGCGGAGGCGAGCGTCTCGGCGTCGATCGCGCCCAGGCGTTCCTTCAGCGCGAGCGGCCCGGCGAACGCCTTCGTCACGGTCACCCGCTGGTCGAGCTCGAAGCCCACCAGCAGCGCCATCGGATCGGAGGCGATCAACGCGTTGGCCTCGTCCGACTCCGTGAAATACAGGCGGTCCGGCACGCGCCCGATCCTAGCCCGGCGGCGGCGTGACGCTCAGCGAGTAGTCGAGCCAGCGCTCGTCGCGCGTCGCGCCCACGCGGTCGTAGACGGCCTGCGCGCGCAGGTTCGTGTGCGCGGTCTGCCACGCGAGCTCGGTGGCGCCGCGCTCGCGGCAGCGCTCCGCGCAGGCGGCGATCAGCGCGTCGGCGAAACCACTGCCGCGCGCTCCCTCGGCCACGAACAGGTCGTTCATCACCCCGAGCCGCGCCGCGCTCAGCGTCGACCAGCTCCAGAAGATCGTGGCGAAGCCGACGGCGGCGCCGGCGTCGTCGCGTGCGATCAGCTGCAGACCCTCGCCGGGATCGGCGAGCAGCGTCCGCGCCAGCGCGAGCAGCGCCTCGTCGGAGGGCGAGACCTCGTAGAAGTCGCAGTAGCCGCGCATCAGCAGCAGCAGCTCCGGCAGGTCGGCCTCGGTTACCTGGGCTATCACGCAGGCGACCCTAACCGCTCTAGCATCCGGCCCCGTGAGCGCGGCGACGGACAAGATGCGGGCGGAGGGACTGCCGGAGGTCGCGATCGGCACGTTCGAGCACTACGAGCGCCTGCTGCGCGCGGGCGACACGGGCGTGCTGCCTGAGGCGGAGCTGGAACCGCTCACCGAGGTGCCGCGCGCGGACGACCTCCCCGAGCCCGACCCGGACTCGCTCGCGCGCGCGGTGGTGCTGAAGCTGAACGGCGGCCTCGGCACCAGCATGGGGATGACGAAGGCCAAGTCGCTGCTCGAGGTGAAGGACGGCCACAGCTTTCTCGACGTGATCGTGCGCCAGGTGCTCCACCTGCGCGAGCGGCACGGCGCGCCGATCCCGCTGCTCCTGATGAACAGCTTCGCCACGCGCGACGACACGCTCGCGGCGCTGGAGCGCTACCCGGACCTGAAGATCGACGGGTTGCCACTCGACTTCGTACAGGGGAAGGTGCCGAAGCTGCTCGCCGAGAGCTTCGAGCCCGTCACCTGGGAGGCCGACCCGTCGCTCGAGTGGGCGCCGCCCGGGCACGGCGACGTGTTCACCTCGCTCGCCACGTCCGGGATGCTCGACACGCTGCTCGAGCGCGGCTACGAGTACCTGTTCCTGTCGAACTCGGACAACCTCGGCGCCGCGCTCGAGCCGCGCATCCTCGCCTGGTTCGCGCGCGAGGAGCTGCCGTTCCTGTCCGAGGTCGTGGATCGCACCGAGGCCGACCGCAAGGGCGGCCACCTCGCGCGCCGGCGCGGCGGCGGCGGGCTCGTGCTGCGCGAGACCGCGCAGGTGCCGGAGGAAGACCGGGAGGCGTTCGAGGACACCGAGCGCCACCGCTTCTTCAACGCGAACAACATCTGGGTGAACCTGCGCGCGCTGCGCTCCACGCTGGACGAGCGCGACGGCGTGCTCGGGCTGCCGATGATCGTGAACCGCAAGACCGTGGACCCGGCCGACCCGTCGTCGCCCGAGGTCGTGCAGCTCGAGACGGCGATGGGCGCGGCGATCGGCGTGTTCGAGGGCGCCGCCGCCGTGCACGTGCCACGCGCGCGCTTCGCGCCCGTGAAGACGACCAGCCACCTGCTCGTCGTGCGCTCCGACGCCTACGAGCTGGCCGAGGACTGGACCGTGCGGCTCGCCGCCGGACGCGACGCCGCGCCGATCGTGGAGCTGTCGGACGAGTTCAAGCTGCTGCGCGACTTCGAGTCGCGCTTCCCAGCGGGCCCGCCGTCGCTGGTGGAGGCGGAGCGGCTCGAGGTCGACGGCGACGTGCGCTTCGGCAGGGACGTCGTCGTGCGCGGGCGCGTGCGCGTGGCGGGACCGGCCGAGATCCCGGACGGGGCGGTGCTGGAGGGCTAGGCGTCGAGGGCGCTTCGCACGGCGCACAGCAGCGTCTGCGCGTCGAAGGGCTTCTGCACGAGGCGCAGGCCCTCGACTCCGTGGCGCAGCATCACGTCGTCGGTGTAGCCGGACATGAAGACGGGCTCGATGTCGAGCGCCTCGGCCAGCTCCTTGCCGCTCATGCCGGGCATCACGACGTCGGTCAGCAGCAGGTCGATCTCGCCGGGATGCTCGTTCCAGGTGTCGAGCGCGAGCTTGCCGTTCGGCGCTTCCAGCACGTTGTAGCCCTCACGCGTGAGGATGCGGCTCGTGAGGCGCCGCACCGCGGCCTCGTCCTCGACGACGAGGATCGTCTCGCCGCCGTTCACCACGGCCGTGCCGTCCTCCTGCGGCGGCTGCTCCTCCTTCGGCACCATCGGCTCGCCGGCCGGGAAGAGCACCTCGATCGTGGTGCCCACGCCGGGGGTCGAGTCGATCGCGATGGTCCCGCCCGCGCGGGTCACGATCCCGTAGACGGTCGCGAGCCCCAGGCCGGTGCCCTCGCCCTTCGGCTTCGTCGAGTAGAACGGCTCGAAGGCGCGCTCGACAACGGCCGGCACCATGCCGGTGCCCGTGTCGCTCACGGTCAGCCGCACGGCCGGGCTCCCGTCGAGGCCGTCGGGCAGGTTGGCGAGCCCGATGCGGAGGTCGCCGCCGGAGGGCATCGCGTCACGCGCGTTCACGGCGAGGTTCACGAGCACCTGCTCGATCTGCGTCGGGTCCGCCTCGACGCTCCGGAGCGGGCGCTCGACGTCCGTGAAGAGCGCCACGTCCTCGCCGAGCGTGCGCCCGAGCAGCGACGTGAGTCCCCGCAGCACCTCGCCGACGTCCACCGCGCGGTGCTGCACCATCTCGTGGCGGCTGAACACGAGCAGCTGGCTCGTGAGCCGCGAGGCGCGCTCGGCCGCCTTCTCGATCTCCTCGGCGTCGGGGCGGAGTGGGGAGTCCTCCCCAAGGCCGTCCACCAGGAAGCGCGCGTACCCGCGGATCACCGACAGGAAGTTGTTGAAGTCGTGGGCGATGCCGCCCGCGAGCTGGCCCACGCTCTCGAGCCGCTGCGACTGGCGCAGCTGCGCCTCGAGCCGCTTGCGCTCGGTGACGTTACGGCTATTCAGGACGATGCCCTGCACGTCCGGGTCGTCGAGCTGCCCGGTGGCGATCGTCTCCACCTCCATCCAGCTGCCGTCCACCCCGCGCATGCGCCACTCCACCGGCTCGCCCGGGGTGCGATCGCGCGCCACGGCGGCGATGAACTCGATCGCCCGCGAGCGGTCGTCCGGATGGATCAGGAGGGCGAGCGGAGTGCCCGCATAGCCGCTGGCCGGAAGGACCAGCGCGCGCTCGAGCGATGGGCTCGCGTAGACGATCTGGCCCGCAGAGTCGATCACGGTGATCATGTCCGACGAGCTGTTCACGAGCGAGCGGAAGCGCGCCTGGATGCGCGCGGCGTCGGCCTCGCGCATCGCCTGGATGTTGCGGGCGTCGGAGAGGGCGAGGCTCGCGTGGTCGGCGAAGGCGAGCAGCATGTCGCGTTCGATCGAGCTGTAGCGGCGGCCGGGCTGATATGAGGCCACGGTGAGCGCGCCCACCGGACGGCCCGACTCATGCACGGGCGCGGACATGGCGGCGCGGATGCCGTGCTCGCGGAACGGTGAGGACGCCCTGGTGTCGGACTGGTAGTCCTCGGAGACGATCAGCCGGCCCTCGGTGATCGCACGGCCGCCCACTCCGTCGTTGCGCGAGACGCGCTGACCGAGCAGCGCGGCCGCGTCGCGGCCGGTCATGGCCGCCAGCTCGAGGACGTCGGGCTCCTCGGGCGGGATCAGCTGAAGGCCGGCGACGTCGTCGCCGAGCAGCTCGCCGGCGCCCTGGCAGATCGCTTCGAGCACGTCCTCGCGCACAGCGCCGTGCGTGATCGAGCGCTGGATGCGCGCGAGCCGCTCGAGCAGCTCCTGGCGCTCCTGGAGGGATTCGAGCAGGCGCTGGTTCAGCTCCGCCTGAGTCTCGGCCTCGTGGCGCTGGCGGCGCTCCTCAGCCGCGACCCGGAACAGCCGCAGCGACAGGCTGAGCACGTGCGCCATGCCGCGCGCGAGATAGATCTCGTCCTGCGAGAAGTCGCCGTGCGCCCGGCGGGCGAAGACGAGGTGCGACGGGGTGTCCGGCTCGACGGTGATCGCGAGCGCCGGGCAGTCGCCGAGCTCCGGGAGCTCGATGCGCGCGGAGTCGCCCTCGGCGACCAGGGCGAGCGCCTGGGTGGCGCTCGGCTCGCCTGAGAACCCGATCGCCGCGACAACCTCGCCGCTCCGCAGCAGCGCGGCGCCGTCAGCCCTGAGCGCCTCGGCGGCCCGCTCCACGGCCACGTGGCTCGCGGTGTGCTCGTCCTCGGCGGACGAGACCATGGCGAGGAAGCCCGTCAGCTGCTGGATCGACCAGTTACCCGGCGAGCCGGACAGGGTCTCCGATGAGGCCTCGGGTGAGGTTGGGTGTGGAAGCACGACGGGATGACAGGGGGCTGCTGCCGGTCAGGAGCCGGTGCTAAGCACATCGACGTTCGAGGCGGGAACTTGAGCTTCGTCGAGGCGTTCCCGCCGGCGTTCGTCCTCCTCGGAACGCGTGAGCATCCGCACGAACACCCAGACCATCATGAGCACGAGCGTCAGCGACTGCTCGACCATCATGATCACCCCGGCCACGTTCTGATCCTCGACGGCGCTCAGGCCCCAGATCCGCGGCACCTGCTCGTAGAACGGGTAGTGCGCGGAGGAGCTCCAGGCGAGGAACAGGCCGAGCGCGGCGAGGCCGCCCTTGGCGGCCGCGATGTAGCCGAGCGGCTGGAGGCCGGTGAGGCCACGCCGCATCGGCACCGGCTGGACGAGCGGCCACCACAGCGCCAGCCCGGCGGCGAAGAAGGAGAAGTGCTCGACTGCGTGGAGCAGGGGGTGCTGGGTGGCCGCGTCGTAGAAGGCGGGGACGTGCCAGAAGTACATCGTCCCGAGCCAGACGGCGATCGCCACGGGCGGGCTCGCGAGCGGACCGAGCGCCCGCTCGATGCGCATGAGCCGCCGGGTCACCGGTCGGAGGATCACGCGCGAGAGCGAGAGCAGGAGGAGCAGCGGCGCGATGTCGCCCAGCAGCACGTGCTGGAACATGTGCGCGGAGAAGAGGTACTCCTCGCCGAGCCCGTCGACGGGGGTGACGAGCGCGCCGAGCAGGGCGAGCAGCCCGCCGGCGAAGGCGAGCGCGTGGAGGCCGGTGGCGCCGCGCGTCGCGGCGGCCCGATCGCGCGTCGCGGCGGCCCGATCGCGCCCCGCGGCGGCGCGGGCGGCTGCCTCGCGGCGCACCTCGCGGAAGCGCCAGACGTAGATCCCGACCATCAGCAGGATCGGCGCGAGCACGGCCGGGTCGGCGAACCAGTGAATGCGCGGGTGACCCACTGTCACGAGATTGTCGCAACGGCGTGCCCATGTGTCGCTCGGCTCGCGGAATCGTGGGCGAATGCCGCTCGGCTGCGCCCTGAGGCTGGTCGCGCCACCGCTCTGCTGGGGCTGCGAGCGCCCCGCGCGCCGCGGCGACCCGCTCTGCGCGGGCTGCCGCGCCTCCCTGCACCGCCTGGCCGCAGAGCCGCTGCGGCTCTGCGGGGTGCCGGTCTGGGCGCCGGTCGCCTACTCCGGCGCCGCCCGGGCGCTCGTGCACGCGCTGAAGTTCCACCGCGCGCGCGGGGTGGCGGACGCCATGGCCGCGCAGATCACAGCGAACGCCCCGCGCGAGCTGCTCACGCGCGGCGAGCCGGCGCTGGTTCCGGTGCCGCTTCACCCGCGCCGGCTGCGCTCGCGCGGCTTCAACCAGGCCGCGCTGATCGCCTCCGCGCTGGGCGATCGCACCGGACTGACGGTCTCCGACTGCCTCGCCCGCTCCGGATCGGCCGTCACGCAGGTCGGTCGACACCGTGCCGAGCGGCGCGCGGGTCCCGCGGGCGAGATCGTGCTCGTGGGGGAGGCGCCCGGGCGGGCGCTGCTGGTAGACGATGTCGTCACGACCGGCGCCACCTTCGGCGCCTGCGCGGCCGCCCTGAGGACTGGACATTCGGTGGAGGTCGCCGCCGTGAGCTTTGCCAGGACGCTTGGCAGGTGACGTATCATTCGTCGCCCCAATACGTCCAGGAGGGCAGATGCGCATCCAGCTCAAGGGTCGAGGTGGGAAGGCCGCGGACGAAGAGCTTTTCTCGAGAGTGGAGAAGAAGCTGGGGAAGGTGGCGCGCCAGGTCTCGCCACTTGCGGAGCTCACGATCGAGCTGAGGGAGGAGCGCGGCGAGCAGGTGGCCGAGGGCGCTCTCAAGCTGAAGGGCGTGACCCTTCGCGCGCGCGAGCGCGCGAGCGATGCTGGGCACGCGCTGAACCTCATGGCCGAGGACCTCGCGCGCCAGGTGAAGAAGCACCGCGACAAGCGCCGCGCCCGCCGCGAGGCGCACCGCGCCGCAGCGCAGCAGCAAGCCGTTTAGAACAGGGCGGGGGCCTCCAGGCCCCTTGCTACCGTTGCCCTGTTATGTCGATTCTGGACCGCGCGCTGCGCGTCGGCGAGGGCAAGAAGTTCAAGGCGTTCGAACGGAACGTCGAGCTGGTCAATGCCTTCGAGCCCGAGCTCGAGCTGGAGTCAGACGACGAGCTGCGCGAGCGCTACGCGGCGCTGCGTGAGCGCTACCTGAACGGGGAGTCGCTCGACGAGCTTCTGTTCGAGTCGTTCGCGCTCACGCGCGAGGCCGGCAAGCGCGCTCTCGGCCAGCGTCACTTCGACGTCCAGCTGATCGGCGGGATGGTGCTCAACGACGGCTCGATCGCGGAGATGAGGACCGGCGAGGGCAAGACGCTCACCGCCACGCTCCCGGTAGTCCTGAACGGGCTCGCGTCACGCGACGAGAATGGCCACGCGGTGCAGGGCAAGGGCGTCCACCTCGTGACCGTGAACGACTACCTCGCACGCCGCGACGCGCTCTGGATGAAGCCGATCTACGACCTGCTGGGCGTGACCGTCGGCATCCTCCAGTCGGGCCAGAACGACATCGACAAGCAGGAGGCTTACTCCCGCGACGTCGTCTATGGCACGAACTCGGAGTTCGGCTTCGACTACCTGCGCGACAACCTCGCGGACTCGATGGAGTCGAAGTCCCAGCGCGGCCACGGCTACGCGATCGTGGACGAGGTCGACAACATCCTCATCGACGAGGCGCGCACCCCGCTGATCATCTCGGGCCAGCCCGAGCAGGCCGCCGACCTCTATTACAAGTTCGCGAAGCTCGCCAAGATCATGGTGCCGGGCAAGAAGCCCGAGACGCTCGAGGCCAAGTCAAAGGACTGGCAGGCCGACTACGACTTCGAGCCCGACGAGAAGCACAAGACCGTCTCGGTGTCGGAGCAGGGCGTCGCGAAGGCCGAGAAGTTCCTCGGCATCGACAACCTCTACCGCGCCGAGTACGGCAACCTCGTCAACCACCTCCAGCAGGCGCTGAAGGCCGAGTCGCTCTACAAGCGCGGGGTCGAGTACGAGGTGATCGACGGCGAGGTGAAGATCATCGACGAGTTCACCGGCCGCATCCTCGAGGGCCGGCGCTGGTCCGAGGGTCTCCACCAGGCGGTCGAGGCGAAGGAGAACGTGGCGATCCAGGAGGAGTCGCAGACGGTCGCCACGATCACCTACCAGAACTACTTCCGCCGCTACGACAAGCTCGCGGGCATGACCGGAACGGCGCTCACCGAGGCCACCGAGTTCATGAAGATCTACGACCTCCAGGTGGTCGAGGTCCCGACCAACCGGCCGATGGTCCGCGACGACCGGAACGACCAGATCTACAAGACGAAGGACGGCAAGTGGGCCGCCGTCGTCAACGAGATCAAGGAGCGGAACGCCACGGGCCAGCCGGTGCTGGTCGGCACGATCTCGGTCGAGGTCTCGGAGGTGCTCTCCAAGGAGCTCGAGCAGGCCGGCCTTAAGCACTCGGTGCTGAACGCGAAGCCGGAGCACGCGGAGCGCGAGGGCGAGGTCATCGCCGAGGCCGGCCAGCCCTTCGCCGTCACGATCGCCACCAACATGGCCGGCCGCGGCGTCGACATCAAGCTCGGCGGCAACGAGGAGCACCTCACGCAGCTCGAGCTAACGAAGCGCGGCCTCGAGCCCGACAGCGACGAGTGGAACGCGGCCTGGGACGAGCTGTTCCCGAAGATGGAGCAGCAGGTGGCCGAGAACCGCGAGAAGGTCAAGGAGGCGGGCGGACTCTTCATCGTCGGCACCGAGCGTCACGAGTCGCGGCGGATCGACAACCAGCTTCGAGGCCGCGCCGGCCGCCAGGGTGACCCGGGCGAGTCGCGCTTCTACCTGTCCGCCGAGGACGACCTCGTGCGCCTGTTCGCGGGCGACCGCATCTACAAGATCCTCGACAACAAGTTCCTCGCGCAGGTCGGCGACGACGGCAACGAGCTGCCGATCGAGCACAAGATGCTCTCCAAGCAGATCGAGGGCGCCCAGAAGAAGGTCGAGGAGCAGAACTTCCTGATCCGCAAGCGCGTGCTCGAGTACGACGACGTGATGAATCAGCAGCGCGAGGTGGTCTACGAGTACCGCGACCGCATCCTCCACGGCGAGGACATGTCGGAGACCGCACGCGACCAGATCGCCAGCGTGATCGACCGGCTCGCGGGCGAGTACATGGCGGGCGACTTCGTGGAGGAGTGGGATCTCGACGGGCTGTTCACCCAGCTCGAGCAGATCTACCCCTGCTCGTACTCGCTCGATGACATCGATCCCAACCAGGTCGACCGCGCCTCGCTCGTCGAGGACCTCCGCAACGACGTGGTGGAGGCCTACGACGAGCGCGAGAACGAGCTTGGCGGCGAGCTGATGCGCGCGCTCGAGCGCTTCATGCTGCTCCAGATCATCGACGAGCGCTGGCGCGAGCACCTCCACGACATGGACTACCTGCGCGAGGGCATCCACCTCCGCGGGTTCGCGCAGATCGACCCGCTCG
>JAXDIL010000033.1:0-4056 GCA_034664005.1 Thermoleophilaceae bacterium
TGGTGCCGCGCTACCGACAGCGGCTCGCGTTCGTCCCGCTCGGCCAGGGCCGTCCCAAGTGGGTCGACGACCCGCACCTGAACCTGCGCTACCACGTGCGCTCGACCGCGCTTCCGGGGCCGGGCTCCGAGGAGCAGCTGAAGGCGCTCGCCGGCCGCGTGTTCGCGCAGCAGCTCGACCGCGACAAGCCGCTCTGGGAGATCTGGTTGGTCGACGGGCTCGAGGGCGACCGCTTCGCGATGCTGTCGAAGACGCACCACGCGCTCGTGGACGGCGTCTCGGGCGTGGACATCATGTCCGTGCTGTTCGACACCTCGCGCGACCCCGCCGCGCCCACCGACACGGGCGATCGCTGGCTGCCGCGGCCGCTCCCCTCGCCCGCGCAGCTGCTCGGCGAGGCGCTCGTCGAGCGCGCGACCGTGCCCGGCGAGCTGGCGCGCTCCCTGCGCGCTGTCCTGCGCGGACCGCGCCGCGTGGCGGAAACCCTGCGCGAGGCCGCCGTAGGCGTTGGCGCCATGGCCTGGGCCGGGCTCAACCCAGCGCCCGCCTCGCCCTACAACCGCTCGATCGGCCCGCACCGGCGCTTCACCTGGGTGCGTGCCAACCTCGCGGACCTCAAGGCGATCAAGGACGAGCTCGGCGGGACGGTCAACGACGTCGTGCTCGCGACGATTGCCGGGGCGCTCGGCAAGCACCTGCGCCGTCGCGGCCAGAACACGGACGGCCTGGAGCTGAAGGCGATGGTGCCTGTGAGCGTGCGCGCGGACGTCGAGCGGGGCGCGCTCGGCAACCGCGTGGCCGCGATGATGGCCCCGCTGCCTGTGTGGTGCCAGGAGCCGGTCGCGCGGCTCGACATCGTGCGCGACGAGCTGAAGGGCCTCAAGTCCGGCGGCCAGGCCGTGGGCGCCCAGGTGCTCACCGAGCTGTCCGGCTTCGCGCCGACGACCGTCATGGCCCAGGCCTCGCGGGTGATGGCGCGCCAGCGCTTCTTCAACCTCGTCATCACGAACGTGCCCGGTCCGCAGATCCCGCTCTACCTGGCGGGCAGGCGGCTCGTCGACCCGTTCCCGATGGTCCCCCTCGCGAAGAACCAGGCGCTTGGCGTGGCGCTCCTGTCTTACGCCGGCCGCATCAACTTCGGCCTGGTTGGGGACTACGACCTCATGTGGGACCTCGACGAGTTCGCCGAAGACGTCTACGAGTCGCTGTCTGAGCTCGCCGCAGAGGCGGGCGTCGAGTTGACCGCCCCGCGGGAGCCGTCCCGCCAGGCGGTGCGTGCGTGAGAGACAAGCTCGCGGACTGCGCCCGCAACCTGGGAATCGAGGTTCAGGTCCAGCGCCTGGCGGCTTCGACTCGCACGGTTGCCGACGCTGCCACCGCCGTCGGCTGCCAGGAGGCGGAGATCGCCAAGTCGATCGTGTTCGTGGCCGACGGCGACCCGGTCGTCTGCGTGGCCTCCGGCCAGCACCGGGTGGATGTCGAGAAGGTCGCCGACGCGCTCGACGTGGCGGAGGTTCGCCAGGCTCAGGCCGACGAGGTACGGGCCGCCACCGGCTTCGCGATCGGCGGCGTGCCGCCGTTCGGGCACGACCTGCCCGTGCTGTTCGACGAGGCGCTCCTGCGCCACGAGCGCGTCTGGGCCGCCGCGGGCGACCCGCACAGCCTCTTCTGCGTGGATCCGCAGGAGCTGGCGCGCTGCGTGAAGGCGCGCATCGTGCCGCTCGGCGAGTAGCCCGCCCCGCTAGACGGCTGTACAAGCCCGGCGGGGCAAATCCTGTACGGGGGGCGCATGACGGATCCCCAGCGCTCTTCGACTATTCCTGCCATGGAACCCACGCTCAAGGACGCCATCCCGGCGATCGAGACCACCTGGGTCATCGTCGCGGCGGTGCTCGTCATGTTCATGCAGGTCGGCTTCCTCTTCCTCGAGGTCGGTTTCTCGCGGATGAAGAACGCCGGCACGGTCGTGCCGAAGATCCTCGCGAACTTCTCGATCGCGGCGATCTGTTACTGGGCGGTCGGGTTCGCCCTCGCCTTCGGCGGGGCAGGCTGGTTCGCCGGCACCGAGGGCACGTTCCTGGGCACGACCGACTCGTCGATGTTCCCCGCGATGGAGTTCTCGCAGGCCGCCGTGCCCGCCAAGTTCTTCTTCCAGTTCGTCTTCTGCGCGGTGTCGCTGGCGATCGTGTGGGGCACGACGATCGAGCGCATCAAGTTCGGCGCCTACCTGATCTACGCGGTGATCTTCAGCGCGCTGATCTACCCGATCATCAGCCACTGGATCTTCGGCGGCGGCTGGCTGCAGGCTGCCTCGGGGCTCGGCATGCAGGACTTCGCCGGCTCGACGGTGGTCCACCTCACGGGCGCCACCGGCGCGCTCGCCGCGCTGATCCTGCTCGGCCCCCGCCACGGCAAGTACGGCGACGACGGCAAGCCGAATGCCATCCCGGGCCACAACATGCCGCTGGTGGGTCTGGCGGTGCTCGTGCTGTGGTTCGGCTGGTTCGGCTTCAACGCCGGCTCGACGCTCGGCGCGATCGGCGGCCGCTTCGCCGACGTGGTCGTGGTCACCCAGCTCGGCGCCGCGGCCGGCGTGCTTGGGGCGATGCTCATGAGCTACCTGAAGATGGGCAAGTTCGACATGTCCATGACCGCCAACGGCGCAATCGCCGCGCTGGTGGCGATCACCGCGCCGTCGGGCTACGTGGAGTTCTGGGCCGCGCCGCTGATCGGGTTCGTGGCGGGCGTGATCGTCGTGGGCGCGGTGCTCGCGATCGACAGGAAGCTCGATGACCCGGTCGGAGCCCTGTCGGCGCACGGGATCGCCGGTATCTGGGGCACGCTGGCCTGCGGGCTGTTCACGAGCCCGCGGCTGGCCGAGTTGAACGCGATCGGAGACGGCGGGCTCTTCTACACGGGCTCGGCGCACCAGCTCTTGGTGCAGGGGCTTGGAGTCGCCGCGGCGTTCACGGCGGTCTTCACGGTCAGCTTCCTGGTCTTCTGGGTCATCAAGAAGACCTACGGCCTGCGGGTGAAGCCCGAGGAGGAGCGCTACGGCCTCGACATCGTCGAGCACGGCATGTGGGGCTACCCGGAGGCGTTCATGCCGGTGCCGGGGTCGGAGTACCGTCCGCCGGCGATGCCGAAGGGCTGGCCACCCCGCCAGCCGGCGCCGGTGTCCACGCTGGCAGCGCGAATCCAGGAGGGAGCGCGATGAAGAAGATCGAGGCGATCATCCGCCACGAGCGGCTGCAGGACGTGCAGGACGCACTCGACGAGCTCGGGGTGTCCGGCCTGACCGTGTCAGAGGTGGTCGGCTGCGGCCGCCAGAAGGGCTACACCGAGCAGTACCGCGGTGTCCAGGCGAACATCTCGCTGCTGCCCAAGATCAAGGTCGAGTCGGTGGTGCCGTCAGACCTGGCCGACGGAGCCGTCTCCGCCATCGTGGAGGCGGCCCGCACCGGCAACGTGGGCGACGGCCGCGTGTTCGTCTATGACGTCGTGGAGGCGATCCGCATCCGAACCGGCGAGAGCGGCGAGGACACGGTGCGGCATGAGGAGCCCGTGGGCTGGGGGCACTAGCGGCCGAGCGTTCGCTCGAGGTCGCGCGCCCGCTGCCGGACCCCGCCGAGCCGCTCCCGCACGTCGGTCAGCGCGGCCCGCAGCTCCACGTCGCCGACCTCGGTGGGCAACGACGAATCCTGAAGCTCGGACAGTGTGCGGTCCGCTTCGGCCACCGCTTCGACGGCGCTGTCGATGAAGCCCTTCGCGCCTGTCGACGGGACGCCGGCCGAAGCTGTCTCGAAGGCGCGGCTCTCCAGCCCGTGGCGGCCCGCGAACTGCGCGTACGTGTTCTTGGCACGCCCGTAGGCGCGCTGGACCGGTCCGAAGAGCTCCTCCTCGAGCCTGTCCGCGTTGCGCTCGTCGAGCTGCTCGTACGCGGCACCGAGATCGGCAAGTGCAAACCCGAGCTGGTCGATGGCCTGGGCAATCACATCAGCCAGCTCCTGTCGCGCCTCCGCGCTCGTATACGCCATCAGCCGAGACTAGAGGTGA
>JAXDIL010000041.1:0-6908 GCA_034664005.1 Thermoleophilaceae bacterium
CGACCAGGCCATGGAGGGCGCGCAGATTCCCGTCTCCGTGCCGCTCTCGGCGCCCTGCCCCACCTGCCACGGCACCGGCGCCAAGCCGGGCACGCAGCCCACGGTCTGCTCGCGCTGCAACGGGCGCGGCGTGGAGGCCGAGTCGCAGGGTCTCTTCTCCATCTCGCAGCCGTGCTCGCTCTGCGGCGGCACCGGGACCGAGATCAAGGACCCGTGCCCGACCTGCCAGGGCAGCGGCCGCACCCGCCAGGTGAAGCGCTACCGCGTGAACATCCCCGCGGGCGTGCGCGACGGCAGTCGCGTGCGGCTGGCCGGCAAGGGCGAGGCGGGGCCGCGCGGTGGCGCTGCGGGTGACCTCTACGCCGTCACCCGCGTGGCCGAGTCGCCGATCTTCAAGCGCACCGGTGACAACCTCGAGGTCGAGGTGCCGATCACGATCCCCGAGGCGATCCGCGGGGCGACGATCGAGGTGCCCACGCTCACCGCGACGAAGCGCATCCGCGTTCCCCCGGGCACCCAGCACGGCACCGTGCAGCGCCTGCGCGGCGAGGGGCCACCCAAGCTCAGCGGCCGCGGCCGCGGCGACATGCGCTACCGCCTGCTGATCGACGTGCCGAGCTCGCTGTCGAAGGAGCAGGCCGAGGTCGTGGACGAGCTGGCGACCGTGATCAACGGCAACCCGCGCGAGCGCCTGCTCTCGCAGAGGAGGTGACGCGCACCATGGCGGACGCCCCCGACCGTGCCCGTGGCGTGTACATGATCTCCGTGGCCGCCGAGCTCGCCGGGATGCACCCGCAGACGCTCCGCATCTACGAGACGCGCGGGCTCATCACCCCGAAGCGCTCGCCGAAGAACACGCGCCTCTACTCGCAGGAGGACGTCGACCGGCTGCGCCGCATCCAGGAGCTCACCAACCAGCTCGGCATGAACCTGGCGGGCGTCGAGCGCGTCTTCGAGCTCGAGGAGGAGATCGACAAGATGCGCCGCCGGATGCGCAACCTCGAGCGCCACGCGGAGCGCGTTCGCGAGGAGCTGAACGAGGAGCTCGAGCGCGTGCGCCGCTCCTTCAAGTACGAGCTGGTTCGGTACGAGCCGCCCTCCCAGGCGCTGACCCCGCGCGGCGCGGGCGAGTCCGGCGTGCGCGTCCCGATCAGGCGCCAGCCGTAACGCGGAGGCCGCGTCGCGGCGTAAAGGCTCTGGATGACCGACGCAGAGCTGATAGTCGCATCGAGGCGCGACCCCGCCGCCTTCCGTGAGCTGTACGACCGCTGGGCGGATCGCCTGCTCACGTATCTATACCGCCGCGTGTTCGACGCGGAGGTGGCGGCCGACCTCCTGGCGGAGACGTTCGCGGTGGCCTACGAGCGCCGCGCTCGCTTCCGCGACGTCGGCAAGCCCGGCGGCGCCTGGCTCTACGGCATAGCGGCGAAGGAGCTGTCGCACTGGTTCCGCAGCCAGGAGGTCGAGCAGCGGGCAGTTCGCCGGCTCGGCATCCAAATGCCCGCGCTCGACGACGAGTCGATCGCCCGCATCGAGGCGCTGGCCGACCTGGGCGACCACCGCGCCGCTCTTGCGGAGGCGCTCGGGCGGATCTCCGGCGGCGAGCGCGAGGCGGTCGAGTTGCGTGTCGTGAGCGAGCTCCCCTACGCGGAGATCGCGGCGCGACTCGACTGCAGCGAGAACACCGCACGCCAGCGCGTGCACCGCGGCCTCGCGCGGCTCAACAACCTGATGCAGATGGAGGCCACGTCATGAGCCAGATTCCGTTCGTCAACCAGCTCGGAGACGCGCTCGACGCGGCAATCGCCAACCCCGCGCCCGCGCGCCGCCTCGGGCGGCGCCGCTACATCACCGTGGCGCTGGCCGCACTGGCCGTCGTGGGCGGCGGCGCGGCAATCGCCGACATCTTCCACGACCCGGTCGAGATCGGCTTCGGCGCGGTCGGCTGCTTCGAGGGCACGAAGCCCGAGGGCAACGTCGCGGTGATCAGCGACCCCACGAAGTCGCCTGTGAAGCTGTGCGCCGCCGCGATGCCCGAGACGTACGGCGCCCTTACGGCGCGCGACCTGATCGCGTGCACGTGGCCGGGGCACGGCGTCGTCGTCGTGGTCCGTGGCGACGACGGGAGCTGCGCAGCGCGCGGCCTTGCGCCGGTACCCGCGACGTACGCTTTCGGACGCCGCCGAGCGGCGCGCCTCCAGGCGACGGTGCAGCGGTTCGAGCGCGCACACGACTGCTTGGCGCCTGCGGAGTTCTCGCGACGCCTGACATCCGAGCTGCGGTCGGCCGGATGGAGGAGCTGGCGGGCGGCCGCGTCCGGTGGCGGCGCGGGTCCGTGTGGCCGCGTGTCGGTGATGAGCGGATCCGCCCTGCTCGGGTCGATCGGCCCCGCCGTCGACGCCGCCCGGCGCACCGTCGAGGTGCGGCGCGCCTTCCCGCTCGGCCTCGAGCGGCTCGTCTACGACGCCGGCTCGCCGGGCGCGACGCTGTTCGAGAGCTCTTGGGCCCGGTGCTTCACCGTCGAGGGGCTGAAGCGTCATGTCCGCGAGCGACTGGCCGCCGCGGGTGTTCCCTTCGTATTCACCGTGAGCTCGCTGGCGCCGAACGTCGGGATCCAGGCACCGGGCGGCGAACGCTACGACGATGGGTGCGCCGTCTACAGCGGCGCGTACCTCCGCTCCCGCGCCGGCAGCACCGAGATCGTCGCCGAGCTGACACAGCGCGACGCGCCGGCGCCCTAGCCGCCCGCGATCCTCTGCTTCAGCGCGAACGCCGTGAGCGCGCGCTCGTCCGCCTGGCCGCGCCGCCAGCGCGCGACGGCGGTGTGCCAGAGCAGCGCCGTGCGCCGCCCCGCGAGCAGCGCGCGGGCCTGCTCCAGCCGCCGTGTAAGACGGCTGAGCCGGCGGGCGTCGCGCCGCCTCGCGTTCGCCGACGGTTTGCTCGCGGCGTGCGGCGCGGACAGCGCGTCCTGGGCCGCGTGCACGCGCAGGCGCGCCTCGCGGTAGGGCGGGCGGGCGGCTCGCGCCTCGGCCGTGGAGGAGGCCGCCGCCGCCAGGTAGTACTGCGTCGCGAACTCGTTCTCGCGCTGCTCGCGGCGCCACGCCATCAGCTGGTCCCAGTTCTCGACGACGCGTCGCACCGCCGCGAACGCCGACCGCCCGACGATGCCCTCCGTCGCGTTCACCGGCAACAGCTCGGCGTTGTCGCGCAGGGTCACGAACACCTGGTCCGCGTGGACCTCGCCGAGTCCGACCAGCGACTGCGTCAGGTAGGCCGCCTGCGCGTCATCGCCGCCGCGGTAGGCCGGGTCCGTCTGGAAGTTCGGATCCGCGGGGTAGCCGTGCTCGGTCACCCACAGCGGACCGTCGAAGCCGCGCGCGCGCAGCCAGGCGCCGAACTGGCGATAGCGGTTGACCACGAGGTCGACCGGCCCGCGCAGGTGGATGTTGGCGATGTCGAACTTGTGGAGCGCATCCGTGCCCGGCGTGGCGAAGACGCGCTCGAGCCATGCGGGATCGTTCGGCTGCAGCAGCCCGCCGAGCACCACCTGGGCGCCGGGCGCGCGCGCCTTGATCGCGTCGTGGGCGGCGCTCAGGATGCGCGCGTAGTCCTCGGCGGTGCCGTCGAAAGCCCAATCCGCGTCGGGCTCGTTCAGGATCTCCCAGTGGTTGATCGTGCCGGCCGCGTGCTCGGCCACACGCCCCGCCAGCGTGCCGAACTCGGCGGCGTCCGCGGAGGCCGGCGGCGCCAGCAGGATCCCGAGCACCGGCAGGTGGTGGCGCCGCGAGAGCTCCATCACCTGGTCGAGCCCGCTCCAGTCCGAGCTGTTCAGCTCGACGTCGACGCGGATGTAGGCCGAGCCGAGCGCGTCCGCCTCCTTGAAGACGCGCTCCAGCTCGGCGGTGTCGGTGCAGCAGGTGTGGACCATCGCGTGCGCCGATACGGGCGCGGCCGCATGCGCCGGGCTGGCTATAGCCAACGCCGCAAGCGCGACGGCGAGGCGTACAGAGCGGCGCAAATTAACGCTAACTACTCCCACGCAAGCCACTCCAGGGTGTACAAGAACGCGGGATGACCCGGGATGGGGACGCTGCCGTGCGCCTCGATGGCGTCCGCAAGACATACGGCGACGTGGTTGCGGTCGACCGCGTCGACCTCGACATACGTGAGGACGAGTTCTTCACCCTCCTGGGTCCGTCTGGCTCTGGGAAGACCACCTGCCTGCGGATGATCGCGGGCTTCGAGCGGCCCGACGAAGGAAGGGTAGAGCTGGCGGGACGCGACGTCACCGATCTACCTCCCTACGAGCGCGACGTGAACACCGTGTTCCAGGACTACGCGCTCTTTCCCCACATGAGCGTCGGCGAGAACGTGGAATACGGGCTCCGGATCGCCAAGATCGACGCCGCGGAGCGCCGCAGGCGCGCCGCGGAGGCGCTCGAGCTCGTACGCCTCGACGGCTACGAGCAGCGCCGCCCCGGGCAGCTCTCGGGCGGGCAGCGCCAGCGCGTGGCGCTTGCGCGCGCCCTCGTGAAGCGGCCGCGCGTCCTGCTGCTGGACGAGCCGCTCGGCGCGCTGGACCTGAAGCTCCGCCAGCAGATGCAGCACGAGCTCCGCTCTATCCAGGGCGAGGTGGGCATCACCTTCGTGTACGTGACGCACGACCAGGAGGAGGCGCTCACGATGAGCGACCGGATGGCCGTGTTCGCGGACGGGCGCATCGAACAGGTGGGCCCGCCGGCCGAGGTCTACGAACAGCCGGTGAACGAGTTCGTGGCGGGCTTCGTGGGGGTGTCGAACATCGTGGAACGCGACGGGGAGCGCTTCACGATCCGCCCCGAGAAGGTGCGGTTCCTGGACGTGACCGAGGGCGGGAACGGATTGCGCGTCGAGGATGGCCGGATCACCGGCGTCTCGTACGTGGGGATGGTCACCCGCTTCGTCGTGGAGCTGGATAGGGGCGGCGTGCTTCAGGTCGTCCGCCAGAACCTCGAGATGACCTCGCAGGAGGCGCTCGAGCAGAGGGGTCGCCGGGTGCGCGTCGGTTGGCACGGCGAGCACGCGACCACGATCCCGGACTCGCAGGAAGAGATCCCAGAGGAGGGGCAACAGTGAAGAGACGATCGCGGCGCAGTGGGCACCGCCCGCTGCTTGCGCAAGGCCGATGGTGGGGCGCCCTGGCGGTGCTCACGCTCGCGCTGGCAGGTCTCACCGCGGCGGGTTGCGGTGGCGACGACAACGGTGGCGGCGGTGGTGGTGGCGGCGGATCCGCCGACCTGCCGAAGAAGGTCGGCAAGGGCGAGGGCCAGGTGAACCTGATCGCCTGGGCCGGCTACGTCGAGGACGGCTCGACCGACCCCAAGGTCGACTGGGTGTCGGACTTCGAGAGCGAGACCGGCTGCCAGGTGAACGTGAAGCTCGGCAACACCTCGGACGAGATGGTCACGCTGATGCGCACGGGCAAGTACGACGGCGTCTCGGCGTCGGGTGACGCCACGCTCCGGCTGATCGCAGGCGGCGATGTCGCGCCCGTCAACACGGACCTGATCCCCAACTACGCGGACGTGTTCGAGGGTCTGAAGGACCAGCCCCACAACACGGTCGACGGCCAGAACTACGGCGTCCCGCACGGCCGGGGCGCGAACCTCCTGATGTTCAACAAGGACGTCGTGAAGCCCGCGCCGGACTCGTGGAGCGTCGTCTGGGACGAGAACTCGCCCTACAAGGGCAAGGTCACCGCGTACGACAGCCCGATCTACATCGCTGACGCCGCCCTCTACCTGAAGGCGACCCAGCCGGACCTCGGGATCGACAACGTCTACGAGCTGGACGACAAGCAGTTCCAGGCGGCCGTCGACCTGCTGAAGAAGCAGCGCGGGATCATCGGTCAGTACTGGTCCGACTACACGAAGGAGCAGTCCGCCTTCACGGCCGGCGACACGGTGGTGGGCACGACCTGGCAGGTCATCGCCAACCTCGTGCAGGGGGACAAGAAGTCGCCCCCGGTGGACGCGATCCTGCCGAAGGAGGGCTCGACCGGGTGGTCCGACACCTGGATGATCTCCTCCGAGGCCAAGCACCCGAACTGCATGTACAGGTGGATGGACCACATCATCAGCCCCAAGGCGAACGCCGCGGTGGCCGAGTGGTTCGGGGAGGCACCGGCCAACGCGAAGTCCTGCGCGGAGACCGCGGTGAAGGACCACTGCCAGACCTTCCACGCGGACGACGAGGCCTACTTCGACAAGGTGGCCTACTGGACGACACCGCGCAAGCAGTGCGGCGACGACCGCGGGGACGTCTGCATGGACTACTCCGAGTGGGTCAAGGCCTGGACGGAGATCAAGGGCTAGGGCCCTTGGAGCAAAGCTGGCCGCTGTAGCCAGATACCTCTGGCGCCGGCCCCGTCTGCAGCTGTCGCTGCTGCTGGCGGGGCCGGTCGGCTGGCTCCTGATCGCGTACCTCGGCTCGCTCGCGGTGCTGTTCGTGGCATCGCTCTGGCAGCTCGACGACTTCAGCGGCGAGATCGTCCAGAACCCGGGGCTCCAGAACTTCCAGGAGCTGATCGAGACCCCGGTCTACCGGAACATCGTGCTGCGCACGGTCGTGATCGCCGCGCTCGTGACGATCACGGACGCGATCCTCGCCTTCCCGATCGCGTTCTACATGGCGAAGGTGGCGCGGCCGCGCGTGCGGGCGCTGCTCGTGGTGGCGGTGCTGATGCCGCTCTGGTCGAGCTACCTCGTGAAGGTCTACGCCTGGCGGATCATGCTTCAGAACGAGGGCGTCGTGAACTGGGCGCTCGACCCGATCGGCCTGAGCGGCCCGGGCTTCGGCAACGTCGCCACCTGGCTCGTGTTCTCCTACCTCTGGCTGCCGTACATGATCATCCCGCTCTACGCCGGGCT
>JAXDIL010000054.1:0-21350 GCA_034664005.1 Thermoleophilaceae bacterium
GTGAAGGAACACGACCGCTGCGGCTCCCACCTCGTCGCGCCGATGCTCACGGCAGCGGCCGTCGGGAACGTCGCGCTCCGCCGCGCCGGGCTGCGCGGCCCCGCCGCCGAGGCCGCTGTAGGCCTCGGAAGCGCGGCGGTGGCGGTCGAGATGTTCGCCTGGGGCGAGCGCCATCCCGAGTCACGCGCCACGCGGATGATGCGGCGGCCCGGCTTTGAGATCCAGCGCGTGGTGGGCACGCGCGAGCCGACCGCCGAGCAGCTCGAGGTCGGCAGCGCGGCGCTCGCCGAGATACTGCGCGTCGAGGGCGGCCAGGTCGAGGGTGGCGAGTAGCGCACCCACCCGCTCTCGCCTCGATCCCGAGGTCTTCCGGCTCCCCGTCGAGAAGATCCGCGAGGGCCACTACACCGACGCCTACTTCAACCTCACCCGCGAGCTGCTGGTGGAGTCCGGCCGGCACCCGGCCGTGACCGTTCAGGCCTTCCAGAAGGACCAAGCGGTCCTCGGCGGGATCGACGAGGCGATCGCGGTGCTGAAGCTCTGCTCGGACGACTGGAGCGGCCTCGAGGTCCGGGCGCTCCACGAGGCGGACGAGATCGAGCCGTGGGAGCCGGTGCTTCAGATCGAGGGTGACTACTCGCTGTTCGCGCACCTCGAGACCGTCTACCTGGGCGTGCTCGCGCGCCGCACCCGGATCATGAGCAACGTGCGCGAGGTCGTCGATGCCGCGAACGGCAAGCCGATCCTGTTCTTCCCCGCGCGCCACGACCACTGGCTCGTCCAGACCGGCGACGGCTGGGCCGCGCACGTGGCCGGCGCGATCGGCGTCTCGACCGACGCCCAGGCCTCGTGGTGGGGCGGACGCGGGGTGGGCACGGTGCCCCACGGCCTGATCGCCGCCTTCAACGGCGACACCGTTGCCGCCGCCACCGCCTGGGCCGACCGCTTCGCCGGTGAGATGAACGTGACGGTGCTCGTGGACTTCGAGAACGACTCCGTGCGCACCGCGCTCGAGGTGGCGGACGCGCTCGGTGAGCGCCTGTGGGGCGTCCGGCTCGACACCTCCGAGCTGCTCGTGGACCGCTCCCTGTGGACGGAGATGGGCGACTTCACCCCCACCGGTGTCAACCCCCGCCTCGTCGAGCGGGTGCGCGCCGCGCTGGACGAGGCCGGACATCAGCACGTCCAGATCGTCGCCTCCGGCGGCTTCGACGCCAGGAAGATCCGGAGCTTCGAGGAGGAGGGCGCGCCCGTCGACGCATACGGCGTCGGCTCCTCGCTCGTACAGGGCGCCAACGACTTCACGGCCGACGTGGTCAGGGTCGAGGGCCGCGACTGCGCGAAGGTGGGCCGCCGCTTCAGACCCAACCCACGGCTAGAGAAGGTGCTCTAGGACTCATGGAGATCGTCCGTCTGACCGATTGGGGTACTGGATGAGGCGGACCCTCCGCACCTGGCTGCTCGCTGCGCTGTTCGCCCTCGCGCTTCAGGCTGCGCCTGCCATGGCCGCCCAGGGCGGCTCCGCAGCCTGCACCGTGCCGTTCGAGATCGCCAGGGCGCAGCAGCTCGGCGAGATGAGCCTTCCGAGCGGCCCGTACGAGATCACGGTGCTCGACAGCTCCGACCTCAACTGCTCGGACGCGAACGACGCGCTGCGCGCGGCCCTTCGCGCGCCGAACGCCGACCTGCCCGACGGCTGGAAGTTCGACGCTCCCTCGCGCGTGATCTCGCGTGAGGACGGCACGGACGCGTTCCGCGTCCAGCCCGACACGTCGGCCACCGCCGCGGCCGGCAAGGAGGACGGCGGCTTCTGGAAGGACATGGAGGGCTTCGCGCTCACCTGGCTCCCGATCATCTTCATGGGCCTGATCGCGCTGGCGGTCGTGTGGATGGTGCAGTACATGCCGCGCACGAAGCCGCAGGAGATCGCGCCCTCCTCGTCCAGCTCCGTGCGCTGGGAGGACGTGGCTGGAGTCGAGGAGGCGAAGGAGGAGCTGCGCGAGGTCGTGGAGTTCATGCGCGACCCGAAGCGCTTCAAGAAGCTCGGCGCCAAGGTGCCGAAGGGCATCCTGCTCCACGGACCGCCCGGCACCGGCAAGACGCTGCTGGCCAAGGCCGTCGCGAACGAGTCGAACGCGAAGTTCTTCGCGCAGTCGGCCTCGTCGTTCGTCGAGATGTTCGCCGGGCTCGGCGCGGCGCGGATCAGGCGGCTGTTCCGCATCGCGCGCAAGGCCGCGCCCGCGATTGTGTTCATCGACGAGCTCGACGCCGTGGGCGCCACGCGCGGCAACGACGTCTCGGGCGAGAAGGACCAGACGCTCAACCAGCTGCTGGTGGAGCTGGACGGCTTCGGCGACGCCGAGGGCGTCGTGGTGATCGCCGCCTCGAACCTGTTGGAGAAGCTCGACCCCGCGCTGCTGCGGCCGGGCCGCTTCGACCGCCAGATCCTCGTGACGCCCCCCGACCTCAAGGGCCGCCGCAACGTGCTCAAGGTCCACACGCGCGGCAAGCCGCTCGCGGCCGACGTGGACATGGAGGCCGTGGCGCGCCAGACGAGCGGCATGACGGGCGCGGACCTGGCGAACATCTGCAACGAGGCCGCGATCTTCGCGGGGCGTGAGCACCGCGACTCGCTCATGACGAAGGACTTCCAGTCCGCTCTCGAGCGCGTGGTGGCCGGCATGCAGTCGCGCCGCGTGATCACCGTCCACGAGAAGAAGGTCGTGGCGTACCACGAGGCGGGCCACGCGCTCTGCTCGGAGATGCTCGAGTCGGTGGAGAAGGTCCACCGCATCTCGATCATCCCGCGCGGGAAGGCGCTCGGGTACACGCTGAACCTCCCCGAGGAGGACCGCTACCTTAAGACGAAGGAGGAGCTGCTCGACTACATGGTCGTGCTGCTCGGCGGCCGCGTGACCGAGCACCTCGTCTTCGGCGAGATCACGACCGGCGCGGCCGACGACCTCCGCAAGGTGCACGAGATCAGCCGCTCGATGGTGACCCAGTACGGCATGGGGACCGAGCTGAACTCGAAGCAGCTCCCCGCGGACGATTACTCGATGTCCGACTACACCCGCCGCCAGGTGGACGAGGAGCAGCAGTACCTGACCGACCTGGCGCACCGGCGCGCGATGAAGATGGTGGCCGAGAACCGGCCGCTGCTCGAGTCGCTCGCGCACACGCTGCTGGAGAACGAGGTGCTCGAGCGCGACGACATCGAGCGGCTCGTGGGCGACTACCGCGGCGGCGGTGGCGGCGGCTCCACGAACGGCGGAACGGCCCCGGTCGTCCCGGTCGAGACCGGCAAGGCGCGTGTGGCGGCCGCGGAGCGGCTCGAGGGTCAGCCCGGCGCCGACTCGCCGTCGTAGTAGTCCCTCTCGTCCTCCCTCCGGAACCAGAGCCGCATCCCGCCGCCGTCCGGCAGGCGCTCGAACGCGCCGACCTTGCCCGAGTCCGGCTGGATCACCACGTCCGGCTCGCCGCTCGGGCTGAAGGCGAGGAAGCGCACCGTCCCGTCGCTTCGGTTCACGATCTGGTGGGCGCCCTGCTCCCCGCGCAGGAAGGTCACGACCTCACCCTCCTCCATCTCCCGCCAGCCCTCGGGCGTGCGGAGGCTCGGCGTGCCCTCCAGCACCACGACGATCTCCTCCTCGGTCAGATGTGCGTGGTACGGGTAGGCGGCCTGTCCGGGCTCGACCTCCCAGAGGCTCAGGCCGAGGCGCTCGGCACCGGCCTGCCGGCTCAGCCGCGCGCGCTGGGCTCGGAAGCCCTCCTGCTCGCGCGGCTCGTCGAAGTGAGGCTTGTCGATGTTGGTTCCCATCTGCGTATTCTGCTCACCCCGTGTTCGAACGCATCGATCACATCGGCGTCGCGGTCGAGGACCTCGACGAATCCATCGCGCTCTACGGCGAGCGCTTCGGCATGCCGCTCCAGTACCGCGAGACCGTCGAGGACCAGGGCGTCGAGGCGGTGCTGCTCGGGGTCGGTGACGGCCATGTCGAGCTGCTGCGCCCGCTCGGGCCGGACACGGCGGTCGGGAAGTTCCTCGCGAGGAGCGGGCCCGGCCTTCACCACGTGGCCTATGCGACCGACGACATCGACGCGGCCCTCGAGGCCGTGCGCGGCGCCGGCCTGCGGCTGATCGACGAACAGCCGCGCATCGGCATGCGCGGCAGCCGCGTTGCCTTTCTACACCCGAAGTCGACCGGCGGAGTGCTCACCGAGCTGGTCGAGGCCCCGGAGGGCCATTGATGGCTGACACCTTCCGACGTATCGACATCGGCTTCCAGGGCGGGCAGGTGCTGCCCGTTCGAGTTGGCCAGGACGTCCACGACGCCTTCCGCAAGGCGCTGTCCGATTCCGGCTCGGAGCGCTGGTTCGAGCTCACGACCCAGGACTCGGACGTCCACATCGACCTCTCGCAGGTCGTCTACGTGCGGCTCGACACAGAGGACCACCGTGTCGGCTTCTAGCCCGGCCTTTTAGTTGCGTTACCTAGCCGCGCTGGACCTCCGGCTGCTGCGCCTGCTGCGGACGCGCGGGCACGCGCCGGCGGTCGAGACGGCGCTGATCCGCCTCGCCCAGGCCGGCGAGAACGGCTTCATCTGGAACCTGATCGCGACGATCGGCGGCACGCTCCACGCGCGCCGGCGCGACGACTACGTGCGCGCCATCGAGATCGTGCTGTTCACCCTGTTGCTGAACACGGCCGTGAAGTACGCCGTACGGCGCGCGCGCCCGGTGCTCGAGGCGGAGCTGCCAGCCCTCACACCGGTGCTGTCAGGGCGCTCGTATCCGTCGGCGCACGCCTCGACCTCGTTCGCGGGCGCGCGTGCGCTCGCCGCCGCGGGGCTACCTGGGGGGCCGTTGCGCGGGGCCGCCGCCGTGATGGCGCTGTCACGCCCGTACCTGGGCGTGCACTACCCCTCGGACGTCGTGGCGGGCGCGCTGCTCGGCGACGCCGTGGCGCGTCTCATGTCGCGGTGACCCTCGAGATCACGCGGGCAATCAGGTCGGTGAACTCCATGCCGGCCGCCTGCGCCGCGTAGCGCGTCGGGCCGGTCTCCGTGAGCCCCGGGATCGTGTTGATCTCGAGGATCTGCGGGACGGTCTGGTCCTCCAGGATCAGGTCCACGCGGCCGAGGTCGCGGCAGCCGGCCGCGCTATAGGCCTGCGCGGCCACGGCCTCCACGCGCTCGCGGACGTCGGCGGGCAGGTCCGCCTCGCGCATCGTGGCCGCGCCCGGGTCGTAGTGCGCCCGGAAGCTGTAGAAGGGCTCGTCGGTCTCGATCTCGATCACGGGCAGCACCTCGGGCGCCTCCGTGGGGCCCAGCACCGTCACGGCCAGCTCCCGCCCCGAGACGTAGCGCTCGATCAGCACGCGCTCGTCGTAGCCGAGCGCGCCCACGATCGCTGGGCTGAACTCCTCTGGCGTCTCCACGAACTTGATGCCGAGCGACGAGCCCTGGCGTGCCGGCTTCAGCACGAACGGGAAGCCGAGTTGCTCGGCGAGCTGGTCGAGGCTCTCGGCGGCGCCGAACTCGGAGAACGCCTCGCGGTTGAACGAGTGCCACTCCGGGGTCGACAGGCCCTGGGCCTGCATCAGCTGCTTGAACGAGTGCTTGTCGAGGCAGCGGCCCGACGCGTGGACGTCCGACCCGGTATAGGGCACGCCGAGGATCTCGAGCAGGTCCTGGAGCGTCCCGTCCTCGCCGCCGCGCCCGTGCATGGCCACGAACACGAAGTCCGGCTCGAGCTCGCGGATCCGGCGCACGAAGTGGGCGTCAGGGTCGAGCACGGTGACGTCGTAGCCGAGCGTCGCCAGCGCATCCGCGGCACGTCCGCCCGAGCGGAGGCTCACCTCGCGCTCGAGGCTCCGCCCTCCACATGCCACGGCAACGCGTCCCGGCACGCCGCTAGGACCTCTGGTGCCGGGAGATGAGGATCGATTCGAACGTGCGCGTCGTGGCGCGGCGCTCGGCGGCCTCGGAGAACGCGATGTCGAGCAGCGCGTCGGCGAGGTCGGGGAATGACACCCCGGCCGGCTCGAACAGGTAGAAGGCAAACGAGCCGGGCACCGTGTTCGCCTCGTTCAGGACCACCCGCGGCTGGCCGCCGTCCGGGTCCTTCAGGAAGAAGTCGTAGCGCACGACGCCGAAGAAGCCGAGGCCGCGGTGTGCGCGCTTGGCCGCGTCGACCAGTGCCTCCGCGGCCGCCGCCGAGATCGGCGCCGGGATCAGCCGGTCGGCACTCGCCATGCCCTCGGAGCCGCCGCTGGTCTTGTCGCCGCCGCCAGAGGTCTTCGAGTCGCCGCCCTTCCCGCCGCCGCGCAGGTACTTGTCCTCGAACGAGAGCGCCGCCTCGGAGTCGCGCACCGGCTGCTCTACCTCGGAGGCGCGCAGCTCGGTCCTCCGGCTGCCGAGGATCGCGACGTTCACCTCCACGAAGTCGTCGAGCGCGGGCTCCACGAGCGCGGTGAGGTCGAGCTCGAAGCAGAGCTCGAGCGCCTCCTCGAGCTCCGCCGGCTCGGTCACGCGAGCCACGCCGATCGACGAGCCGAGCGAGGCCGGCTTCACGTAGCACGGCATGCCCTGCTCGCCGGCGCGGCGCAGCGCGCCCTCGCGGTCGCGACTGAAGTCCTCGCGGTAGATGACCGTGTGCGGGCAGACCTCGACCCCGGCCTCGGCGAAGACCAGCTTCGCGAGCCGCTTGTCCATCGCCACGGCCGCAGCCGCCACGCCGCCGCCCACGTAGGGCACGCCGGCCAGCTCGAGCGCCCCCAGCAGGCTGCCGTCCTCGCCGCCGGTGCCGTGGATCGCGCAGATGGCGGCATCCACCTGGAGGTCGCGGTCGCCCTTGAAGCGTGAGCCGCCGGGTGAGGCGAACGGCGCGCCGTCGCGCCCCAGGCGCAGCTCGCAGGGCTCGGCGCCGGCTGGCTCGTCGGCGCCGAACGCGCCGATCTCGCGGAGCGCGTCGCCGGTCCACCAGCGGCCGTCGCGCGCGAGGTAGACCGGGATCGGCTCGTGCCGGGGCGCCATCACGGCCATCAGCTGCTGCGCGCTGATGATCGAGACGTCGTGCTCCACCGATGGCCCGCCGAACAGGACGGCGACCCGTAGACCCTGCTGCGTCATGGGCGCGGAAACATACTTCCCGAACCATTGCCGTCCTCGGCGTAGAGGTCCGGGAGGTCGTTCTCGAACAGGACCACGTCGCCGCGGCGGGTCGTCTTCGCGAGCAGCGCCTGGGCCTCTGAGGAGTTCGCGACCACGTGCACCTGGGCCGCCGGGAAGGAGGCGGCGTTCAGCCCGTCGAGAATCGGCCGCGAGCGCTCCTCTCCGACCAGGACGACGAGGTCGCACACGGCGGCGGCCTGGGTGCCGAAGCGCTCGTTCTCCTCGGCCTCGCGCTCGCCCAGCTCGACCATGCCGGGCGTCACGAGCAGCCTGCGCTCGGCCTGGTGAGAGGCGAGCACCTCCAGCGCGGCGGCGGCGCCCACCGGGTTCGAGTTGTACGCGTCGTCGATCACGACGATCCCGGCCTGGGGGTTCAGGATCGGCGCGAGCCGGTGCGCCGGCGGCGTCACGCGAGCGAGCGCACGGGCGATCGCGTCGAGCGGCAGGTCCATGCTCACGCCGACCGCCGCCGCGGCGAGCAGGTTCGCCACGTTGTGGCGCCCGAGCAGCTTGCTGCGGACCGCGACCTCCTCACCGGTCGAGCCGAGCCTGAGCGTGAAGCGCGTGGTGCCCTCGGCCATGGTGATGTCGTGCGCGCTGAGCTCGGCGTTCGGGGCGCCCGTGGCGCTGAACAGGACGACGCGCGCCTGGGTCCGCTCGGCCACGCGTACGCAGCGCTCGTCGTCCGCGCTCGTGACGAAGACGCCGTCGGCCGGGAGCGCCTCGGCCAGCTCGCCCTTCGCGCTCTCGATCTCGTCGAGCGAGCCGAAGCGCTCGAGATGCGCCGGCCCGATCGCGGTCAGGACGCCGATCTTGGGGTGGACGAGCTCGCACAGCTCCGCGACGTCGCCGCGCCGGTAGGCGCCCATCTCCACGATGAACGCGCGGTGCTTCGTGCTGAGGCCCTCGTTGATGGCTCGCACGACGCCGAGGAGGCTGTTGAAGGAGGCGGGCGTGGCGTAGGCCGGACCGCGCAGCTCGGCGACCGCCGCGACGCACGCCTTGGTGGTGGTCTTCCCGAACGAGCCGGTGATGCCGATGACGAGTGGGTCGACCTCCTTCAGCTTCGCGGTCGCGCGCCGGACGAAGCGGCGGTTGTCGAGCGCCTGGATGGGCCGGAGCGCCCTGTCGGCCATGAACAGCAGCTCGGGCGTGGCCAGCAGCGCGAATACGCCGGCCGCCGCACCGACGGCGGGCGCAACCCAGGCGGGCGCGCCGGCAAGCACCGTGACCGCGGCGAGCGCGAGCACGAGCGTCGGAATCGCCAGCGCCACACCGAAGAGGCGGCGCGCGCGCGGCGTGAACACGAGCGGCTTGGTCTGCGGCCGGCGAACGATCCGCATGCCGACGAGCGCCAGGGCGACGCCGACACCCGTGCCGATCGCCAGCACCAGCACGTCGATCCCCGCCGCGGTCACCGCAACGAGCGCGGCGCCGGCCGCGGCGCACAGCCCGACCGACCCCGCATCCACCCGCTCCCCGCGCCGCTCGACCCACACGCGCAGCCGCGCGGGCTCGTAGTGCTCGAGCTGGAACAGATGCAGCATGAGATGGAGCCTCCCGGCGACCAGCACGAGCAGGCCGACCGCGGCCGCCACCAATCCCAATGCCATCAAGACGCCGCCTCGCGCGGTTGCTCCAGCAAGAAGCGCCGGGCGACGGCCCGGAACTGGCCGGGCGCGTCCGCATAGCTGTAGTGGCCGGCGCCCTCGAGCACCACGAGTCCCGCGTCGGGGATCAGCCCCTCCATCACGTTCGCCATCCAGAGCGGCGTGTCCTCGTCGAGCTCGCCCCACACGAGCAGCGTCGAGGCGCCGATCCTGGGAAGCCGCTCGCGCAGGTCGGCCGCGATCACGGCGCGGAAGGTGCCGCGCATCGCCTCGGACGCCTCGAGGTAATCGCGCGAGGCCACCCGCGCCCGGAGTCGTTCCTGAAGTCGCCTGCCCGGCGGACCGCCGATCCTCGCCACGACGCGCCCGAACTTCGCCACCGCCACCCGGCGCCTGTAGCGCCAGCCGCGCTTCGGCGGGATCCCTGCCGCGTCCACGAGCAGCAGCCTGCCCACGCGCTCGGGCCGGTCGGCGGCGAGCACTATCGACACCCGGCCGCCGTGCGAGTGGCCGACCAGGTGGGCGCGCTCGACGCCGAGCCGGTCGAGAAAAGCGAGGACGAAGCGCGCGTACTCGTCGGTGTCCCAGGCCTCGGGCGGCGGCTCGCTCTCCCCGAAGCCGGGCAGGTCGAGCGCGATCAGGTCGGAGGCGCCCTCGAGCGCGGCCAGGATCGGTGCGACAGCCTCGATGTGAGCACCCCAGCCGTGCAGCACGACGATCGGCAGGTCGCCTGGCGCGCCGCCTGGCGCCGTACGCCGCACGTAGCGCACCTGCTGCGCCCCGATTCGGACGCGCTGGCCGTCCTCTAGTTTCGCGGGGGCGAGCATGAGGTTCCGAGTATGAAGATAGGCATCGTTGGCATGCCGAACGCGGGGAAGTCCTCGCTGTTCAACGCGCTTACGCGCGCCGGCGCGCAGGCCGCGAACTACCCGTTCACCACGGTGGAACCGAATGTCGCGGTGGTTGGGGTGCCCGATGAGCGCCTGGAGCAGGTGGCTGCCACGATCGGCGCGCGCCCGATCGTGCACGAGACGATCCAGTTCCACGACATCGCCGGGCTGGTGCGCGGCGCGCACCAGGGCGAGGGGCTCGGCAACAAGTTCCTCGCGAACATCCGCGAGACCGACGCGATCCTGCACGTCGTGCGCGCTCACGACGACCCGCAGGTGGTGCACCCGGAGGGCCGCGTGGACCCGCTGGCCGACGTGGAGACGATCGAGACCGAGCTCCTCTACGCCGACCTCGAGCAGGCCGAGCGCCGCCTCGAGCGAGTCGCGAAGCAGGCGAAGTCGCTGGACAAGGTGGCTGTTGCCGAGGAGAGGTGGCTGCGCGATGTCGTCGACGCGCTTCGGGAGGGACGGGCAGTGAGGACGGTGCCCGAGCCGGCCGATGCTCCTGGTGCGGCCATGCGGCTCACGGCTCTCACCTCGAAGCCCGTGTTGTACGTGGCCAACGTTGCCGAGGGCGAGCCGCTCGAGCCGCCGCCGGCGCTCGTGGCCCACGCGGAGGAGCGCGGCGCCCGCGCCACCGCCGTGAGCGCCCGCCTCGACGCCGAGCTCTCCGAGCTCGAGGAGGGCGAGGCTTCGGCAATGAGGGAGGAGCTCGGCGTCGCCGAGTCGGGCCTCGAAGCCGTCGTCCGGGAGTCATTCGCGCTCCTCGACCTGATCCAGTTCTTCACGGCGGGCCAGGACAAGGAGGGCCGGGCCTGGGCGATCCCGCGCGGCACCCGCGCCCGCCAGGCCGCCGGGGCGATCCACACGGACATGGAGCGCGGCTTCGTGGCCGCCGAGGTGACCCCCTGGAACGCCCTGGTGGACGCCGGCGGCTACAACGCCGCCCGCGAGCGCGCCCAGACGCGCGTGGAGGGCCGCGAGTACGCCATGCAGGACGGCGACGTGGTCACCTTCCGCTTCACGCCGTCCTAACCCGCGGTGCCGCAGTTTTGGTCTGACTGTCAGACCTTTCCTGCGGCACCCGCCTTCGGCACGGCCCCTAGCGCACGCGGACGGACGGACCCGTCACCGCGCCGTAGCGGACGCGGTACACACCGGCCCGCTCGAGTGCGAGCCGGTAGCGGCCCGATGCGGTCGTGCGGACGCGCGCGAACGCGTGCCAGCGGCCGGCCACGTGTCGTTCCACCCGCAGTGAGCGCGTGTGCGGCGCCGGCAGCAGCTGGCCCTCGAGTGCCCGCTCCGTGGGCCGCGGGCCCCAGCTCGCCGGGCGAGCGGAGCGCGAGCGGCTCGCGGAGCTCGACACGCGGTAGTCGGTGAACCAGCTGTCGCGCAGGCCGAGCGCCGTGCGGATCTGAGGACCGCTCATCGTGCGCGAGCCGCGCGTGCCGACCACCTGCGCGCTCACGACGCGCGGCGACACGCCGCGCTCCAGGACCTTGATGCGCTTGAACGCACCAGGCGCCCCGAGGCGGCGATCCAGCGCCGCCGCCGAGAAGCGCACCGTCCAGCGGTGGTAGGGCGACTGCGTGTCGTACGGATCCGGCACGCCGACGAGCCACGGCTTCGACAGCGACCCGACGAACGAGAACTCCACGTTCTCGGTGTGGCCACCGGAGGTCGAGAAGTAGTAGGTCACGGCGGGCTGTCCGCCGTAGGTGACGATGCGCCCGGCGGTGTCCTCCACGGCCGCGTCGCTGCGCACGCTCTCGCCCGTCACGCCGCGATACACCTGCGAGCGCGTGTCCGGGTACTGGTCGAAGACGCCGTCGGTCTTGCGCGTGGCGAGCGCGTACGTGCGCGCCGCGACCGCCTGCACCTTCAGCGCCTCGAGCGGCCAGCTGTTCGGCATCTCGCCGGCAACGACGCCGCGCACGTAGCTGTCGAGGTCCAGCTCGTTGATCGCGGTCACGCCGCTGCCGTCAAGCCGGACCTCGATCGAGCCGCGGTAGCGGCCGTTCGACACGTAGTTGAGCGCGGGGCCGAGCAGCCGGATCGGGTCGTCGCTCTCGAACTCGATGATCGAGCCGAAGCGCCCCACGCGCCTACCGCGCGAGTTGGTCACGACGATCCCGCCGCCGCCGCGCTTGGCGATGTAGGTCATGCCCGGCTTCAGCGCGCGGCCGCCGACCGAGGTGGCGCCGCGCACGCGGATGTACGGGTCCACCGGCTGGAGCAGCACGCGTACCGGGCGGCTCGGGGCAGTCGAGAGGGTGGTGCCCTTGTAGTAGTGGGCGAGGATCCCGCTGTATTTCGACCCCTGGAGCGCGTAGCCGTAGGCGCCGTACTGGCTCATTCCTATGCCGTGTCCGAAGCCGGCGCCGCGGATCACATGGCGCACGGCGGCATCGGCCGTGGCAGGCACGGCGGCGAACAGGACGAGGGCTGTGATCAGGAGGCGGGTACGGCGCATGGGACCTTGAAACTCGCTTACGGGTTCAAGGTAGCGGTCGGAATTCCGCCCGTTTTCTTTAATTCACGGCGTACAGCCGCCACTCGCCCGGCACCCCGCGGAGCTCGTGCTCGCCCCTCTCCTCGAAGTCGATTCCGGATCCGACCACGAGGTCCTTGACGGTCCCGGACACGAGCACCTCGTTCGGCGCGGCCTCGCTCATGACCCGTGAGGCGATGTGTACGGCGAGCCCGCCGAGGTCGCCGTCCATCATCTCGACCTCACCGGTGTGGAGCCCGGCGCGGATCTGAAGCCCGAGCGAGCCCATCGCCTCCGTGACGGACGCGGCACAGCCGATCGCGCGGGCCGGTCCGTCGAAGGTGGCGAGGAAGCCGTCGCCCGTGCGCTTCACCTCGCGGCCGCGGTGGCGGCTGAGCGCCTGGCGGAAGAGCGCGTCGTGGCGCTCGAGCAGGAAGCGCCAGCCGCGGTCACCCATCTCCGCCGCCCGCTGGGTGGACTCGCAGATGTCCGTGAACAGCACGGTGGCCAGCATGCGGTCGGGCTCGCGCTCGTGCCGCGTGCCGGTGAGGAACTCCTCCACCTCTCCGACCAGCCCCTCCGAGTCGCCCACCGAGAACATGTTCTCGTCGCCCTCGAGCTCGATGTAGCGGGCGCCGGGCACCTTCGAGGCGATGTAGCGCGAGTGCTCGACCTTGATGAAGGTGTCCCCCGCGCGGTGCATCACTAGCGTCGGCACGCGGATCGACGGCAGCACGTCGCGCACGTCGAACTCGCCGATCAGCTTGATGATCCGCCGGATCGTCGACGGGCTCGCCGCCAGCCGCTCGAGCCGGCCCGCCCACTCCATGAAGGCGGGATCGGTCGCCTGGCTGGGCGCGACGCCCGCCGCGACGAAGCCCTCGCCCCAGTGCTCGAGGAGCTGCCCCATCCGCTTGTCGCGCTCCTCGGCCGGCCAGGCCCAGTCGTAGTCGTGCGCCCAGGTGGCGCGGGCGAAGGTGGCGTACAGCACCAGCGCCTCGGTCTTCTGCGGGTGCGTGGCAGCGAACAGCACCGCCATCGGACCGCCCTCGAGCGTGCCGCAGATGGCCGCTCGCTCGGAGCCGGCGGCCTCCATCACGGCGAGCACGTCGTCGATCTGGTCCTCCAGCGTGGGCGCGCCGAAGAACGGGTCGGAGAGCCCTGAGCCGCGTCTATCGAAGGTGATCACCCGGGCGAACTGCGTGAGCCGCGACATGACGCGCTCGAGTGAGGGCTCCGACCAGAGGTACTCCACCTGCGAGATCCAGGGCGGAATCCAGAGAAGATCCACGGGCCCGTCACCCTCGACCGTGTATGCGATGTGGAGGTCTCCGCTCTTCGCGTAGCGCGCCACGGGTGCCACGACAGTGACGTTACAGTCAGGAGCCCGTGGCCAAGCGCAAAGCCAGCGACGTATTCGTCGAGTGCCTCGAAGCGGAGGGCGTCAAGCACGTCTTCGGGATCCCCGGCGAGGAGACGCTCGACCTGAACGAGTCGCTGTCGCGTTCCTCGATCAACTTCGTCCCCGTGAGGCACGAGCAGGGCGGCGCCTACATGGCCGATGTCTGGGGGCGGCTCACCGGCCGCGCCGGCGTCTGCCTCGGCACCCTCGGCCCCGGCGCGCTCAACCTCGTGACGGCAGTGGCGGACGCCTACCTCGATCGAGCCCCGCTCGTGGCGCTCACCGGCCAGGGCGACCTCGAGCGGATGCACAAGGAGTCGCACCAGTACATCGACCTCCCGCGCGTCATGCGGCCGATCACCAAGTGGAACGCGCGCGTTCAGGACGCGGAGATCATCCCCGAGGTCGTGCGCAAGGCCTTCAAGGTGGCCGAGGGTGAGAAGCCGGGCGCCACCCACATCGAGCTCCCCGAGGACGTCATGGCGACCGAGATGGAGGGCCAGCCGCTGCCGCGCAAGCGCAGCGTCTTGCCCGAGCCGGCGGCGCGCGAGCTGCTGCGGGCCGCAGAGCTGATCCGCGGAGCGGCGCATCCGGTGGCGCTCGCGGGCAACGGCGTCATCCGCGCCAAGGCGGCGCCCGCGCTGCGCGAGTTCGTGCGCGCGACCGGCATCCCGGTGGCGGAGACGTTCATGGGCAAGGGCCTCTTGCCCGCCGACAACGACAAGGCGCTCGGCTCCGTCGGCCTCCAGGCCGGCGACTACGAGATGGCGGGCTTCGGCGAGGCCGACGTGGTGCTGGCGATCGGCTACGACCTCGTCGAGCACTCGCCCGAGCACTGGAACCCGAAGCGTGACAAGACGATCATCTGCATCGACTCGGTCCCGGCGGAGACGGACGCCAACTTCATCCCGGAGGTCGAGCTGGTCGGAGACATCTACAACGTGCTGACGCGCCTCGGCGAGGAGTGCCGCCACGTGCCCCACGCGGCGGGCGCGAAAGGGGGGTCGACGCGGCTACGCGAGGTGGTGGTCGGCCGCTTCGAGCAGGCGAAGGACGACGACGCCTTCCCGGTCCAGCCGCCGCGCGCGCTCTGGGAGATCCGCGAGGCGCTCGGGCACGACGACATCCTGATCTCGGACGTCGGCCTCCACAAGCTCTGGATCGGGCGGATGTTCCCGGCGTACGAGCCGAACACCGTGCTGATCGCGAACGGCCTCGCCGGGATGGGCTTCGCGGTGCCCGCGGCGGTGGCGGCCAAGCTCGTCCACCCGGACCGCAAGGTGGTCACCGTCAACGGGGACGGCGGCTTCCTCATGAACTGCCAGGAGCTCGAGACGGCCGTGCGGATCGGCACGCCGTTCGTAAACGTGATCTGGGAGAACGGCCAGTACGGCTCGATCGTCTGGAAGCAGGACAAGAAGTTCGGCCGCCACTTCGGGACCGACTTCACGAACCCGGACTTCGTGAAGCTCGCGGAGGGGTTCGGGATGCCGGCCTGGCGGTGCGACTCGGCAGACGACTTCGGCCAGCGGCTGCGTCACGCGCTGACGCTCGACGTGCCGTCGCTGATCGTGCTGCCGATCGACTACTCGATCGATGTAGCCATTTCAGAGGAACTGGGAACGGAGACTGTCGCGACATGAGCATCGCCACCGACGAACAGCAGGTCGTGGAGAAGGTCCAGAACAAGCTCTACATCGGAGGCGAGTGGCGCGACGCCACGGGCGGCGGGACGCTCGAGGTGCTCGACCCCTCCACCGAGGAGGTGCTGTGCGAGGTCGCGGACGCGACCCCTGAGGATGCGATGGCGGCGCTCGACGCGGCCGCGGAAACCCAGCAGGAATGGGCGGGTTCGGCCCCGAACGATCGCGCCGGGGTGCTGTGGAAGGCATTCGAGCTGCTGATGGAGCGCGCCGACGAGCTGGCCACCCTGATGACGCTCGAGATGGGCAAGCCGATCGCCGAGTCGAAGTCGGAGATCGTGTACGCCGCCGACTTCTTCCGCTGGTTCTCGGGCGAGGCGCTCCGCATCGACGGCAACTACAAGCAGTTCGCCAACGCGACGAGCCGGGTGCTCGTGATGAAGCAGCCGGTGGGCGCGTCGCTGATGATCACGCCCTGGAACTTCCCGATGGCGATGGGCACGCGCAAGCTCGGCCCGGCGATCGCGGCCGGCTGCGCCAGCGTCGTCAAGCCCGCCCAGCAGACGCCGCTGTCGATGCTCGCGCTGGCACAGATCCTCGAGGAGGCCGGGCTCCCGGGCGGGGTCGTGAACGTGATCACCACGTCGTCCTCCGGCAAGACGACCGGGCCGCTGATCGAGGACGGCCGGCTGCGCAAGCTGTCCTTCACCGGCTCCACCGAGGTGGGCCGCTCGCTGATCGCGGCGTCGGCGAAGAACGTGCTGAAGGTGTCGATGGAACTGGGTGGCAACGCGCCGTTCCTGGTGTTCGAGGACGCCGACCTCGACGCCGCGGTCGAGGGCGCCCTGCTGGCCAAGATGCGCAACATCGGCGAGGCCTGCACCGCGGCGAACCGCTTCCACGTGGCCGAGCCGGTGCGCGAGGAGTTCACCAAGCGCCTCGCCGAGAAGATGGGCTCGCTGAAGATCGGCCGGGGGGTCGAGGAGGACGTCAAGGTCGGCCCGCTGATCGACCAGCCGTCGCGTGAGAAGGTCGTCGAGCTGATCGAGGACGCGCTCTCGAAGGGGGCCACGAAGGTCGTGGGCGGAGAGATCCCCGACGGCCGCGGCTACTTCATCGAGCCGACCGTGCTCGGCGACGTCCCCCCCGACGCCCGCGTATTCCATGAGGAGATCTTCGGACCGGTGGCCCCGGTGGGCGGCTTCGAGTCCGAGGAGGAGGCGATCGCCAAGGCAAACGACACCGAGTACGGCCTGGTCGCCTACGTGTTCACGCGCGACGTGAAGCGTGCGATCCGCGTCTGCGAGGGCCTCGAGACCGGCATGGTCGGCCTGAACCAGGGCATGGTCTCGAACGCCGGCGCCCCCTTCGGAGGCGTGAAGCAGAGCGGGATCGGCCGCGAGGGCGGCCACGAGGGCCTCGAGGAGTTCCTCGAGACGAAGTACGTCGCCGTGAACATGTAGGCAGCGCACGGCGGCTCGCAACATCCTTTTCATCGGTTGTGTCCGTCCGGGGACCTACCGAGCATGAGGGTGTGCCCTCCCTCCGGGTCCTCTCCGGCGGAATCGCACTTGCGCTTGTCTGTGTGCTTGTCTTTTCCGCCCCTGCATCCGCCGGCCCCAAGGTCGCGGCGGTTCAGGTCGCGCTGAAGCGGGTCGGTCTCTACAACGTGACCGTGGACGGCGTTCGCGGTCCCGCCACCAAGTCCGCCATTGCGCGCTTCCAGCGCCGGCGTGGCCTGTCGGTCGACGGCGTCGTCGGTCCTCAGACGCGCCGCGCGTTCGGCAAGCGCGGTCGCCCGGCGTTCGGCTCGCGGACCATGAAGCTCCGCGACCGCGGCTGGGACGTGGCGGCGATGCAGTACATCCTTGCCCGCCGCGGCTACCCGCCGGGCGCTATCGACGCCGTGTTCGGCCCCATGACCGACACGGCCCTGAAGAACTTCCAGAGCGCCTACGGCCTGACGCCCGACGGCCTGGCCGGCCCGCAGACGGTCTCGGCGCTGCGGAAGGGAAGCGCATCCAGGGGCACCACGCCGGTCGCCAACGGGCCGGTGCGCCTGCTCCGGCCCGTGGCAGGCCCGATCGGCGACCGCTTCGGCGCGCCGCGCGAGGGCGGCCGCACCCACACGGGGCTCGACTTCCCGGTCGCCTCCGGCACGCGCGTCGGCTCAGCGGGCGTGGGCGTGACCGAGTTCGCCGGGTGGAACAGCGGCGGGTACGGCAACCTCGTCGTGGTGCGCCACCGGCTCGGCTACACCACCTGGTACGCCCACCTCTCTCAGATCACCACCTACGTGGGCGAGCAGGTGAGCGGCGGCACCCGGATCGGCTACGTCGGCTCGACCGGCCACTCGACCGGGCCCCACCTCCACTTCGAGCTCCGCAAGAACGCGGTACCGGTCGACCCCTTCCCGTACATGCTCCAGGCCACGGCCACCCGCAAGGGCAGCACAGGCGGCGGCGTGGCGGCCCAAGCCTGCCCGATCCGCAAGCCGCTGGTGCGCTACCGGAAGGCCGAGCTGGACTCCTGCGGGATGAAAAACCTGCACTAAAGGGTGGCTCAGGCGATGGTTTCCAGCTTTGCCGCGTATATCGCGGCAAAGTTAGAAACGGTTCCGAAAGAGCCACCCTTCAATGCCGCCGTTGGCCGGCGGCGAGGCAGGCGCTAGGAGTCGCTAGACGACCCGCGCGCCATCGCCCGTAGGTCCAGCGCCTTGTCCAGCGTTTCCTCGTCGACGCCCTTCTCGATCGCCACCTCGCGGATCGTTCGGGACGAGGCGACTGCCTCCTGGACGATCTCGGTGCCCAGGTCGTAGCCGATGTAGGGGTTCAGGGCGGTCGCGATCGCGGGGGTGGACTCCGCGTGGCGGCGCAGGTTCTCCTCGTTCGGCTCGAGCCCGTCGATGCACTTCTCCGCGAGCATCCGGCTCGCCGAGGTGAGCAGCGTGATCGAGTCGAACACGTTGCGTGCCATCACCGGCACGCGCACGTTCAGCTCGAAGTTGCCCTGCGTGCCGGCGACGGTGACCGCCATGTCGTTTCCGATCACCTGGGCGGCCACCTGCAGCACCACCTCGGGGATCACCGGGTTCACCTTGCCCGGCATGATCGACGAGCCCTTCTGGAGCTCCGGTAGCCGCAGCTCGCCGAGCCCGGTGCGCGGCCCCGAGCCCATCAGCACGAGATCCTGGGCGATCTTGGTCAGCGACACGGCCACCACCTTCAATGCCCCGTGCAACTCGACCAGGCCGTCGCGATTGCCCTGGGCCTCGAAGGCATCGAGCGGTGCGACACCGAGACCCAAGCGCTCACGCACGCGAGCGCCGAACTCTGGGTGCGTGTTCAGCCCGGTGCCGGTCGCGGTGCCGCCGAGGGGAATCTGCGCGGTCCGCGTCAGTGCGTCCCTGACGCGGTCATGCCCCAGCTGGATCTGAGCGGCGTAGCCGGCGAACTCCTGGCCAAGCGTCACCGGGACGGCGTCCATCATGTGAGTGCGGCCCGCCTTGACGATGTCGGCGAACTCCTCCGCCTTGCGGGCCAGGGAGGAGGAGAGCTCGGACAGGGCGGGGAGCAGGTGGCGTTGGACCGAGTCCACCGCGGCGAGATGCACAGCCGACGGGAACACGTCGTTCGATGACTGGCCCATGTTCACGTGGTCGTTCGCGTGGACGCCCTCGCCGGCGAGGTTCGCCAGCACCTCGTTGGCGTTCATGTTCGACGAGGTGCCCGAGCCCGTCTGGAAGACGTCGATCGGGAACTGGTCGTCGTGCTGCCCGGAGGCGACCTCGTCGCCCGCCGCGGCGATCCGCTCGGCGAGCTCGGGGTCGAGCAGCCCGAGCTCGGCGTTCACGCGCGCCGCCTCGGCCTTGATTCGTCCGAGCCAGCGCACGACGGGGGCCGGAACCCGCTCGCCGGACACCGGAAAGTTGTCGATCGCCTTCGAGGTCTCGGACCCCCAGAGCTCCTGCTGAACGGCCATCCTTCTCCTTGGTTGCGGTCATTTACAGGGTACCGGTGCGGGTTTCGCACAGGGTTCGGGCCCGAACTGATGCATTCCTCGCGCAGCGCGGGCGGCATCCGGTTCTCCGTGTTCCAATCGCCCAGCGTGACGGCTCTCATTCGGATCGATCGGTCATGGACGCCGGAGGGGCAAGGACGCCCGAAGCCGATCCGCTTCTGCTCGCGCTGCGGTCAGCCGGCGGAGGACCCGCCGGGCCGTCCGGAGCTCCGCAGGCGCGTCTGCGGCCAGTGCGGCATGGGGATGATCCTCACCTGCCCCCGCGAGGCCCTGCCCGGCGAGGCGGCCTCCTTCGTGATCCTCGACTACGAGCTGAGGGTGAGTGCCGTGAGCCAGGCCGCGGAGCGCTACTTCGGCAAGGAGAAGGAGCTGATCGGCTCCAACCTGCTCGACCTCGTCACGAGCCCGCTCGGCGACGATCAGCTCGTCCGCAAGGCCACGGTGGCAGCGCAGCGGCCCTGCGACCCGACCGTCATGCCCCTGCGTCTCCTGAAGCCGGCGGGCGGCGCCGACGCGGTCGGCACCCTGGCCGCCCGCATCGCCACCTGCGGACCCCCGCGGGCGGCCCTTCTGACTGTCGAACCGAGCGAGTTCGGCCGCCGCTAAGAGCTCCGGACCTGTGCAAGAAGGACTGCACGGGTTGCGCAAGATCTCGGTTGCGGGCACAAACTTCCCTCAAGTTGCTCGCGCTAAAGCCGAAAACCTGTGCAAGGCCGCATGTTCGCCCCAAGAGGGGCCCCTGACATGGGAAGAAACAGCGGGACAGTTCTGCGATTCACCCGAGACGGAGGCGACGTGAGCGGAATCAGGACCAATGCAGCGGCTGAGCTTTTGGGGGTGAGCCCCAACACGCTGCGCAGCTGGGAGCGGCGCTTCGGCTATCCGAAGCCGCGCCGGACTCAGGGCGGTCACCGCCAGTACGACCTCGCGGAGCTCGAGTCGCTGCGCAGGGCGCTGCTCGAGACGCACAACATCTCGTCGGCGATCGAGCTCGCTCGCCAGCGCGGCGAGGGCCCGAGCTCGCCGGCCCGTCTCCTTGACGCCTTCGACCACTTCGACGAGACGCTTGCCGACCGCATCATGGAGGAGAGCCTGGCCGTCCGCTCGGTGGAGCGGACCGTCGAGGAGGTCCTCCTCCCCGCGCTCGAGCAGGCGGACGAACGCGACAACCGCGAGGCCGAGGGCGAGCTCGCGTTGCGGTGGGCCACCGGCTGGATCCATTCGGCGCGCCGAGTCGTTCCCCCGGCCACCCGCCCGCAGGGCGTCCTCCTGTTCGACTCGAGCCCACGGCTCGACATCGAGTCGCTGCACGTGCAGGCGCTCGAGCTCGGCCTGCGCCGCGCCAGCTTCCGTACCCTGCTGCTCGCCTTCGACCTTCCGCCGGAGCGCGTCGTGCGCGCAATCCGCGCGCTCGACCCGGTCGCGTTCGTCTTCTGCGGCGGCGACGCCACGCTCGACATCGTCGGCCGGCTCGTCTACACGGTCAGGCAGGTCGGCTCGGCCGCGCCCGTGTTCGAGTACCGCGAGGCCATGCCGGTCACCGGCGATCACGGGATCCCGTCGCTCGGCTCGATGCCCGTCGAGGCCGCCGAGCGGCTCAAGGGCTACGTGGACAGCGGCCGCATCGAGCAGGTCGCGGTCATGCCCGAGGCCGAGGCTGGGCAGACCGGCCGCATCGGCCTAGCTGCGCGGAACTCCGCCTAGGGCGCCGGGCGACGGCGCGGCGTCAGGCGGCGAGCTTCCGGCACAGCTCCGAGAAGGTGCGCTTCTCGGACTCGTCCAGATTGCCGAACGCTGCCGTGACCCGCTCGGAGTGAGCGGGGAAGAGCCGCTCCACGAGCCCACGTCCTGTCGGCTCCAGGTCGACGACGACAACGCGCCGGTCAGCCACCGCCCGCCGCCTCGAGACGAAACCGCGTGTCGCGAGCGTGCCGGTGACCTCGGTGGCGTTGGCCTTGCTCCACCCGAGCCGCCGCCGGAGCGTCTTCAGCTCGAGCGAGCCGCCAGCGGTCGTGAGGACGACGAGCACCGAGAAGCCGGCCGCCGTGACTCCTTCGCGCTCGAGCTCGAGCGCGAGGCGCTTGCGAACCGTGGCCTCCGCGCGGAGGAGCCCCTGGAG
>JAXDIL010000060.1:0-16493 GCA_034664005.1 Thermoleophilaceae bacterium
TGGCAGGCGCGCTCGTCGGCGCGAGCACGCCGAGCGCATCCGAGCGGACCGCCACGGAGTTCGCGGAGGCCTGGGAGCGCGGCGACCTGCGGACGATGCACCGCCTGCTCGGCGCCGACTCGAAGGCGCGCTACCCGCTGGCGCGCTTCCGCCGCTCCTACAGGGACGCGGCCGGGACGGCGACGCTCGCGTCGGTCACGGCCGACGACCCTGAGGGATCCCAGGGCGACGAGGTGATCGTCCCGGTCGTGGTCGAGACGCGCGTGTTCGGCAGCCTGCGCGGAAAGCTACGTGTCCCGGTAAGGGACGAGCGGGTCGACTGGGAGCCGCGTCTGGTCTTCCCGGAGCTGCGGGCGGGCGAGCGGCTCACCCGCAACAGCCTGCCGCCCACCCGAGCCACGATCCGCTCGCGCGACGGCAAGGTGCTCGCCCAGGGCGAGGCGCCGGCGCGGACCTCGCCGCTCGTGGGGATCGCCGACTCGATCGCGGGCCGCATGGAGCCCCACATGAGCTCGGAGGAGCAAGCGGCCCTGTACGCACGCGGGTTCCCCGCCGACTGGCCCGTGGGCCAGAGCGGCCTCGAGGAGGTCTTCGAGGAGCGCCTGCGCGGCCGGCCTGGTGGCGAGCTGGTGGCGAGCGGGCGCGTGCTGGCCCGGGCCAAGGCACGCCGCGCGTCGGACGTCGAGACCACCATCGACACGCGCCTCCAGGAGGCCGCCGTGGTCGGTCTGGCCGGCCGGCTCGGCGGCATCGCGGCGCTCGACCCCCGCAACGGCGAGATCCGCGCCCTTGCCGGCATCGCCTTCTCCGCGCCTCAGCCGCCTGGGTCGACCTTCAAGATCGTGACCGCCGCGGCCGCGCTCGAGCAGGGGCTCGTCAAGCCGTCGACGGAGTTCCCCGTGGAGACACACGCCGTGATCGACGGAGTGAAGCTCGAGAACGCGAACGGCGAGTTCTGCGGCGGCAGCTTCCGCAACTCCTTCGCGCACTCGTGCAACTCCGTGTTCGCTCCGCTCGGCCTGAGGATCCGGGCGGAGGAGCTCGTGGACGCCGCCGAGCGCTTCGGCTGGAACGCGCCGGCCACGATCCCCGGTGAGGTCTCGAGCACGCTGCCGCAGGCCGCGGACATCGAGACGCCGCTCGAGCTCGCCTCCACCGCGATCGGCCAGTTCGAGACGCTCGCCACGCCGCTCCAGATGGCGTCCGTGGCGCAGACGATCGCGACGCGCGGGGTGCGCTTTCCGCCCACCCTGTCCCCCGCGCCGCGGCCGCGCGGCACGCGCGTGGTCTCGCGGCGCGTGGCGCGGACGATCGGCTCGATGATGGTCGACGTCGTGGCCTACGGCACCGGCACGGCCGCCGCGCTCCCCGACACGCGGGTGGCGGGCAAGACGGGCACCGCCGAGCTGGAGGACACGCGCGACCCGGAGACGGGCGAGATGCTGCCGCCCGACCCGACGAACACGGATGCCTGGTTCACCGCGTACGCCCCGGCGAAGCGCGCGAAGATCGTGGTGGGGGTCATGCTCGTGCGAGCGGGCGCGGGCGGCACGAGCGCGGCGCCCGCCGCACGCGTGGTCCTGGACGCGGCTACCCCGTAGCCCGCGGACTAGATGTCCAGCAGGAAGGTGAGGTGCTCGCCGTCGGAGCCCTCGACCTCGAGCTCGAGCGGGCGGTACTCGGTGTTCTCGAGCGGCAGCCGGAAGAGAAGCATCGCGCCCGAGGTGGGCCCGAGCTGCGCGACGCTGCCGGCCTCGGGGATGCACTCGGCGGGCAGCAGCTCGCGCGGGTGGTACGCGAACTGGTTGTCCTCCGGGAGCTCCTCCGGCTCGAACTCGTTGCCCTGGTTGTCGACGATCTTGAAGCTGTCGACCGTCCGGTGCGACTCCTTCGACGTGTTGCAGACCTGGATGAAGACCCCGTAGAGCGTCTCGCCCTTGGCGGGCTCCGTGCCCGCGTCGACGTAGGCGCTGTCGGGCGGGATCCGCGTGTTCAGCTGGCGCGTGATGAAGACGTTGTAGTCCACGCCCTCGAGCTCGAGCGCGAGGCCCTCGCGAGCGGCCTCCTCCACCCCCTGCTCGACGTCGGCCTCGCCGCATGCGGCCGCACCGGCGGCCAGGACGAGGAGGCAGAGCAGCATGAGGAGACGGTGCGGCATGCGGGCGGGCATATTAGCTCCGGGCCTCAGAGACGCGACTGGCGAGCCGGGTCCATTCCGGCGTATCCGCCGAAGCGCGCGGCCTTCTCGGGCTCGTATCCGGCGATCGTGGCGCGCTTCAGCTCCACGCGGTCGGGCTCCTCGAAGATCCTCCGGAGGCGCTCGAGCGACTTGCGCGTCTGCCGCCTCACCCAGCCTGCCGCGCCGATCTCCTTGATCCGGTCGATCGCGGTCGCGGGCTCGCTGAAGGTGGTGAGCTCGACGCGTGTGACGTCGCCGGACTCGCGTGAGAAGTCGTAGACGGCCACGGACCTGTTGCGGCCGCGACGGCCGACCCGGATCTCCTCGACGATCTGCCGCGGCCGGTCGGCCACCGTGATCGTCAGCTCCGCGTACTCGTTCGCGAGCGGCGCGTCGAGCTTGAAGCGGGCAGCCGCCCCCACGCCGACGGGCTGGACCCGCGCGAGCCGGTAGTCGTCCATGTAGTGGTCCGCGAACGCCGGCCGCGCCGCGAGATCGGCGACGAAGTCGAAGATCTCCTCGCGTGGAGCAGAGATGACTGTCGAGACGGTGACCTCGCGCATGGATGCGCCATCGTACCGGCCGCCGAAGGCGGGCCCAGGCGGCTAGGCCGCGCGCGGGACGACGGCCAGACGGCGCTCGCTCGCGTGCACGCGCACGCTGCGCACGGCCACGCGGCGCGACTCGGGGAGCTCGGCGAAGCAGAGGTCGCAGAGCGTGCGCCCTCCGTCGAGCTCGTGCATGCCCTCGCCGGCGAGCGGCGTGCGGTGGCAGGCCCCGCACGAGGTGGTGTTCGAGTGCAGCGTTCCGATGCTGCTTCGGACGAGCATGGCGGCGAGATCAGGCATGGCGAGAGCTTCGGGAACGGGACCGAAAGCCCTCCCAACCCTTATGAGTAAGGCATCCCCAGCTTGGGTAACGGGCCGCCGACCTCAATTGAAAAAACCGCGCAGTTAGCGGCTTTTTCACTTGGCAGCTTCGTAACTATCGATACCATCCCAGCCCCCACCCCCCTTAGGAGAAGAAATCCGATGGAAGCCTTCAACGCCGGCACACTCGCTGGTGCCGGGTCTTTCCGGTGCGACTCCTGTGGCTTCGCCGTAGCTCTTCAGGAGCGTGATTCGATCCCGTCTTGTCCGGAATGCGACGGGACCAGTTTCCGACGCAGTTCGCTCTTCGGCGAGTCGGTCCGCCCCCCGCTCAGACACGATGTCGAGGGGGCGCCCGAGTGGCTCGCGGAGGCGCGAGACGCGCTGGTCAGGGACGGCGACTACCTCGCGTTCGACGACGACGACCGCGTGCGTGTGTTCCCGCTGCAGGACGGCTGGACCCGCATCGGCCGCAGCCTGTCCGCACACGTGCGCTTCGACGACCCGACGGTGTCGCGCCGCCACGCGCTCCTCTACAGGGACGCCGAGGGGGCTCGCATCCTGGACGATCGCAGCCTGAACGGCGTGTTCCGGAACGGCGACCGCGTGGAGCTCGCGGAGCTCGAGGACGGCGACGAGATCTCGATCGGGCGCTTCAGCCTCTTCTTCGTGAGCCTCGTGGGCGCGGCCGTCAGGACCTGAGCTCGGCGAACCCTTCCTCACGGGAGACGACCGGGCGGTAGCCGAGCTCGCGCTCGGCGCGCGAGATGTCGATCGTGCACTCCTGGGACGAGACCCAGACCGCGAAGCGGGTGAGCGGCGGCGAGCCGGGGCGCTTCAGCAGTCGCCAGATCCACTCGCTCGCCGCCGCAGCGGCGCGCGCGACCGGCGCCGGCACCGACCTGTCGGGGATCGTCACGCCCTGCGTCCCGAGCATCTCTGTGAGGAAATCGCGGAAGACGACCGGCTCGCCGTCGGTGACGAAGTAGACACCGCCGGCGGGCGCCCTCGTTGCCGCGAGCCAGAGTCCCTCGACCGTGTTGTCGATGTGCGTCGTCGCGCTGAGCTGGCGCCCGCCACCGATCCAGCGAAAGCGGCCGGAGCGGACCATCTGCGTGATCGCCGGAAGCAGCGTCGTGTCACCGCGCCCCCAGACGAACCTGGGCCTCACCACCACCGTCTCGATTCCATCGGCGTCGCGAACGCGCTGCTCCGCCTTGGCCTTCGACCAGGGGTAGAGCGACGGCGAGTCGGGTCGCAGCGGAGCCGTCTCGTCCACGTTCACCAGCGGCTGCCCCGCCATCAACGCTGCCTCGGTGCCCACGTGCACGAGCCGGCGCACGCCGGCTGCCCGGCAGGCGTCGATCACGTTCTGCGTGCCCTGGACGTTGAGGCGCTCGTAGTCGGCCGGGTCGCCCCAGTCCTCCACCTTCGCCGCGGCGTGGAAGGCTACCTCGCAGCCCTCGGCGCCGCTCGTGAGCGAGGCCGCGTCGTCGAGGTCGCCCATCACGGGCTCCGCGCCAAGCGAGCGCACGCGCTCGGCCGCCTTCTCAGAGCGCGCGAGCGCGCGCACGTCCCAGCCCTCGCGCTTCAGCCGCTCGATCAGGGCGCCCCCGACGAAGCCGGATCCACCGGTGACGAAGGCCGTCGGCACGGCGCCGACGCTAGCGCGTCAGCGCTCGAGCCGCACCGGCACGCCATTCAGCACGGCCATGCCGGCGAGCCGCTCGACGTCTTCGAGGGCCGAGCTCGTAAGCTCGTTGACGTTGACTCCCGCGTGCGCGTTCGCCACCCGCCACCCTCCGCGGTGCCCCCATCCGTGTGGCAGCGCCACTGTCCCGCGCGTCATCTCGTCGGTCAGCCGCACCGGCACTCTCACGCTGCCGGTCTTCGATGTCACCTGAGCAAGTTGTCCGTCCGCAAGTCCAACTGCGCGTGCGTCGTCCGGGTGCACATGCAGGGCGTGCGGCCTGCGACGCCGCATCAGCTTGGGCGAGTTGTGCATCCAGGAGTTGTGCGAGCGGAGCTCGCGCAAGCCGATCAGGCGCAGCGGGTACGCCTCATTGCCGGGGTCCGCGCGCTGTGCCGCGAGGCGCCTCAACTCCTCCACGATGGGCTCTGGGGCGAGGTGCACGCGCCGGTCGCGGTGGCGGAGCTTCCTCGGGAGCACGCCCGTGCGGATGTACGGTCCGAGCAGCAGACCGTGCGGGTGCCTGCGGAGCTTGTCGAGGTTCAGGCCTCGCGGCCGCAGGCCGAACATGTCGCCACCGCGTGACGTGCGGACGGCAAGCGAGAGGATCTGCCTCGGCGTTAGGCGTATTCCCAGTCGACCGAGCATTCGCAGGGGCCCGATGCTCGACGGCGTGATGCCGAGCCTGCGCGACAGGGCGTCTATGACCGCCCACTCCGGGCGGGCCTCTCCGGCGGGCTCCACCACTGCGTCCGTGTACTGGATGAAGGGTCTGTAGAAGAAGTTGAGGTACGCGAAAGGCAGGTCCTCGCGCTCGAGCCAGGTCGTCGCCGGCAGCACGTAGTCGGCGCGGCGATTCGTCTCATTCACGTAGAGGTCGAGCGAAACCAGCAGCTCCAGCTCGCCAAGCGCTTGCTCGAGCTCGAGGCCGTTGGGAACGCTGAGCACCGGGTTCCCTGCAGATACGAACAGTGCCCTCAGCTGACCGTGCCCCGGTGTCGCGATCTCCTTCGCCATCACCGCCGCGGGCATCTGCCCGAGTACGTCTGGAAACGCGCCGATCCGGCTATGCCGCTTGCCGTAGGTGGCGATGCCGAACCGCTCCGGAATCCGCTCCACGTCCACCGGGGATGAGCCGAACACCGCTCCGCCGGGCCGATCGAGGTTCCCCGTGATGGCGTTCACAGCGTTGATCAGGAACTCTGTGAGCGTGCCGAAGCGCCCAAGGCTCGTGCCAGTCCGACCGTATGCGACAGCCGCCGGACTGGCAGCGAAGTCGCGCGCCAGCTCGCTAAGGCGTCGCGGGTCGACCCCGGTCCGGTCCGCGGTTGCGTCCGGCGGAAAGTCGGCGGCCAGCCGCGCGAGCTCGGCGACTCCGGAGCATCTGCGCTCGAGATAGCCACGGTCGATCCGGTCCTCCGCCAGCAGTACCTGCAACACGGACAGCAGCATCAATGCATCGGTATCGGGGCGGATCGGCAGGTGCTCGAACTCACGGGCGGTTTCGGTTCGACGCGGGTCGGCCACGACGATGCGACCGCCGCGCGCGACGATCGCACGAAGATGTTCGCGCGCCCGCGGAAGGGAGATCGTCGATCCGTTCGACACCATCGGATTGGCGCCCAGCATCAGGAGGAAACGAGTGCGCGCGACGTCCGGGAACGGCATGACGAGCGGAGAGCCGTACAGCAGGGCGCTCGCGGCAAACTGGTTGTTCACGTCCTGCGAGCCGGACGTGTAGTAGTGCGGCGTTCCGAGCGCATCGACGAACCCCTTCGCCCACAACGTGTGCGAGTACGAATTCAGCCCGGGCGTGCCCATATACCACCCGACCGCATCCGTCCCGTGCCGACCAAGGATTCGCGCCAGCCGTCCAGCGATGTCGTCGAGCGCGTCGTCCCAGCCGACGGGCTCGAATCCGTGCGTGCCCCGGCGGAGCGGGCGAAGGACGCGGTCGGGGTCGTTCTGCACCTCCGTCATCGCAATGCCCTTCGGGCAGGCATAGCCGCTCGACAGGCGATGCTCCGGATCAGGGCGGAGCGCGGTCACGCGCCCTCGCTCGTCCACGCTCGCCAGCAAGCCGCACTGCGGCTCGCAGATGCGGCAGAACGTGGGGCGTACTTCGGGCTCAGGCAATCCGCTCCAGTCGTCGGACGACCTCCGCGAGCTCCTGCGGCTGGTCTTCGGGGAGGAAGGCGCCCGAGTCGGAAACGACATGCAGCCAACCGCCGAGGAGCTCGGCGAGGCGGCGGGCGTGGCTCATCGGGAACCAGACCGTCTGCGTCCAGACGACCGCCGCCGGGCGGTCGAAGCCCTCAAGCGCCCGTGCCGCGCGCCGCGTATGACGCGGGCTCAGGGCGCGGACGAAGGCGACGAGGTCACGTCGCACCTCCGGGTTGGCCAATGCCGGCACGTACGTCGCCAGGAGTACGTCGTCAGCCACGGCGCGCTTTGAGGACATGCGGTGCACGAAGCGGCGCACACGCGCAAAACGGAAGACGACGGTCGCGGCGGTAACGAAGCCCGGAATGAAGCACAGCAGGCGAAGCGGCTTGAGCATGTGGGCGGGGCAGTTCCAGAACGAGTCGCTTGGCGTGAGCACCAGTCGGGCCACTCGGTCTGGATGCTGAGCTGTGAAAACCTGGGCAAGCGCGCCGCCGAGGTCGTTGCCGACCACAGTGACCCGGTCTATCCCCAGCTCTTCGAGGGCGTCCGCGAGCATTCCCGCAAGGCCGGGCAGGCTGAGGTCCGCTCCCTCCTCGAGCGCCGCCGAATGGAAGCCCATGGGGAGGTCCGGCGTGATACAGCGGTGCTCCGACGCGAGCAGTGGAACGACGCCACGCCACAGGCTCGCGTTCGTGAAGAAACCGTGCAGGAGCAGGATTGGCGATCCGTCACCGCGTACGTGAACTCGTAGGCGACCCCCGGCGAGGTCGAGCTCCCGTAGCTCCCCGAGTTCCGGAAGCAACGCCATCCCGAAGACCCTAGTCCGGGATTGGTAGCACGGTAAGGTCCACCCTTGGTCATATCGAGAGGACCAATGTGGAGCTTCTGATCGACATCGATCGTTCCGGCGGCCGCGAGCCACTCCATGTCCAGCTTGAGCGCGCGCTCAGGGAGGGCATCCGTGCCGGCCGACTGCTCCCCGAGACGCGACTGCCGGCTTCGCGCACACTGGCGGATGAGCTGGGGATTTCGCGGGGCCGTGTGGTCGAGGCGTACGCTCAGCTCGCGGCCGAGGGATACGTCGTCGCCCGTCGAGGCTCCTGTACACGGGTCGCTGCCGTCCCGACGGCCCCTGCGGGACGCGAGGACCAGCCAACCCAGGCCGAGGTCGAAATCGACCTCCGGCCGGGCACGCCAAGCCTCGCGCACTTCCCTCGGAGCGCGTGGACACGCGCCTTGCGCCGGGTGCTGCAGCGCGCCCCTGACGCTGCACTCGCCTCGTATGACGCGCGCGGTGCCGCGGATCTCAGGATTGCTCTCGCGCGGTACCTGAACCGTGCTCGGGGGACCGTCGCCGACCCCGCCCGAATGGTGGTGTGCAGCGGTGCGATGCAGGGGATCACGCTGCTGGGGCGCGCGCTGCGGGCGCGCGGGGCACGGCGCGTCGCGGTTGAGGATCCCGGCTATCCACTGCACCGGGCGGCACTGGAGCAGGCCGGCCTCGAGCCGGTCGGGGTCCCGGTCGATGAGGACGGGCTCGATGTCTCGATGCTCTGGAAGCTCCACGTCGACGCCGTCCTGATCACGCCGGCGCACCAGTTCCCTACCGGCGTCGCCCTTAGCCCGCGAAGGCGCTCCGCGCTCGCCGACTGGGCCCGCGAACGCGACACGCTCGTGGTGGAAGACGACTATGACGGGGAGTTCCGCTACGACCGTCAGCCGGTTGGGACGCTCCAGGGATTGGCCCCCGAACAGGTCGCGTACCTCGGGTCGGCGAGCAAGTGGCTCGCTCCGGGGCTCCGACTCGGCTGGCTGGTGCTCCCGGACTCGCTGGTCGGCCCGGTCGCCCAGGAAAAGGCGCTCGACGACATGGGCTCCGAGGTCTTCGGTCAGCTTGCCCTGGCCGATCTGCTCGAGGACACGGTTCTCGATCGTCACCTGCGCCGGATGCGCCGTGTCTATCAGGCTCGCCGCAACGCGCTGACTAGCGCGTTACACCGAGCGTTGCCCGGCGCGGAGGTTCGTGGCATCGCCGCCGGGCTACAGGCGCTCGTAGTGCTCCCGCCCGACGTGGACGAGCTGAGGGTCATCGCGCTCGCGCGCACGCTCGGGATCGGCCTGACCGGGCTCTCCGAATACCGCCTCAGCGCGCCACAACCTCGCGGGGCGCTGGTCGTGGGCTACGCGAACGTCCCCGAGGCGACGATCGAGCGCGCGGTGCCGGAGCTGGCGCGGAGCGTCGAGCTCGCCCGCGCCCAGCCCCGCGGTGTTCGCCAGGTTGGAGAAGCGCGGATCCGCTAGCGCTCGTCGCGCGGGCCGGTCCAGAAGGCGTCGCCGACCGTAACCGTGCGGGCGATCTCGGCCTGGTGGCGCAGCGAGTGCGGGTCGCCGTCCTCGTAGGCGAACATCGCCTCGGCGCGGATCCGACGCACCTCGCCGGAGCCGCCCAGGTACTGATCGACCACCCGCGCGCAGCGGCGTCCCTCCGCGATCGCCGTGACCACGAGCGACTGGCCGGTGCGGGCGTCCCCGGCGGCGAACACGCCCTCCACCTTGGTGCCGTACACGCCCGCCTTGATGTTGCCGCGGCGGTCCAGGTCGAGGCCGAGCTGCGCGACGGCGCCCTCGTGCTCGGGGTGGTCGAAGCCGATCGCGACCAGGACGAGGTCGGCGTGCTCCTCGAAGTCGCTTCCCGGGATCGCGTGGAGGTCGCGCGACGAGGTGCCCTCGACGCGCCTGCCCATGACGCCCGTCACGTGGCCGTCGGCGCCGCGCAGGCCGGTCACCTGGGTGCCGAAGCGGCGGTCGCCGCCCTCGTCGAGCGCGTAGGTCGCGGGCGTCCGCTTCGGCGGCAGCGGCCAGGGCGTGCCGGGCGGGCGGCCGCCGTCGGGGAGCGGCGGGTAGACGTCGAGCATGAGCACGTCCTCGGCGCCCTCGCGCAACGCGTTCGAGATGCAGTCCATGCCGGTGTCACCGCCGCCCACGACCACCACGCGCTTGCCCTCAGCGCTGATCACCTGGCCGGGCGGGGCCTGCTTGTGGGGACGCCCCTCCATCGCCGCCACGGCGCGGTTGCGCTGGTACAGGTAGTCCATCGCGTAGTGCACGCCAGCCAGCTCGCGCCCCGGGACGTCGAGGTCGCGGTGCACGCGCGAGCCGATCGCCACCACGACCGCGTCGTGCTCGCGGCGCAGCTCGTCGGCATCGACGTCGCCGCCCACGTCGACGTTGTAGCGGAACTCGATCCCCTCGTCCTCGAGCAGCTTCACGCGCCTGTCGATGATCCACTTCTCGAGCTTCGCGTCGGGCACGCCGAAGCGGAGCAGTCCGCCGGGACCCTCGTCGCGCTCGTAGACCGTGACCCTGTGGCCTAGCTTGTTCAGCTCGGCGGCCACGGCCAGGCCGGCAGGGCCCGAGCCGATCACGGCGACCGTCCTGCCGGTGCGGAGCTCCGGCGGCTCGGGCGCGATCCAGCCCTCCTCGAACCCGCGAGTGACGATGGCCAGCTCGATCTGCTCGATCGTCACGGCGTCGTCGTTGATGTCGAGCACGCACGCGGACTCGCAGGGCGCCGGGCAGATCAGCCCGGTGAACTCGGGGAAGTTGTTCGTCGCGTGGAGCTTCACGAGCGCGTCGCGCCAGCGGTCGCGGTAGACGAGGTCGTTCCAGTCCGGGATCAGGTTCCCGAGCGGGCAGCCCTCGTGGCAGAACGGCACACCGCAGTCCATGCAGCGGGCGCCCTGGTCGCGCAGCGTGCGGTCGTCCGGCAGCTCGAAGTACTGCCTGTAGTCGTGGACACGCTCTTCCGGATCGCGCTTCTCGAAGCCGACCCGCTCGAGACGGAGGAATGCTCCCAGCTCGCCCATGGCTAGATCGCTCCCCCGGCCGCGTAGCCCGGCGACGCGGCGGGTCCGGCCGCCGCGGCGGCAACCTCGGCCTCGCCCTCGGCGGCGAGCTGCTCGGCGAGCGCGCGCTTGTAGTCGTGCGGCATCACCTTCACCAGCTTGTTGAGCGCGGCCTGCCAGTCATCGAGCAGCCTGTGGGCGACCATCGAGCCGGTGCGCTCATGGTGCTCCTCGATCCAGCCGCGCAGCTCCTCGCTCTCGTCCGGGGAGATGGCGTCGAACCCCACGAGCTCGGTGTTGCAGCGCCCGCGGAAGCCGCCGTCGGCGTCGTAGACGTAGGCGATCCCGCCGCTCATGCCGGCCGCGAAGTTGAGGCCGGTCGGGCCGAGCACGACCACGCGGCCGCCGGTCATGTACTCGCAGCCGTGGTCCCCGATCCCCTCGACCACGGCGATGGCGCCGGAGTTGCGGACCGCGAAGCGCTCGCCCGCGAGGCCGCGGAAGAACGCGCGGCCCGAGGTGGCTCCGTACAGGACGGTGTTGCCGACGATCACATTGTGCTCGGCCGTGTAGGCGGCGTCCTCGGGCGGCCGCACCACGATCGTCCCGCCGGAGAGCCCCTTGCCGCAGTAGTCGTTCGCGTCGCCGTGGAGCACGAGCTCGACGCCGCGCGCCAGCCAGGCGCCGAAGCTCTGACCGGCCGAGCCGGTCAGGGCGACGTCGATGCTGCCGTCGGGCAGGCCGTCCTCGCCGTGCATGCGCGCGATCTCGCCCGAGAGGAGGCCGCCCACGGCACGGTTCTTGTTCTCGATGCGGCGCTCGACCCGGACCGAGCGACCCTCCTCGATGGCGGGGCGGCAGAGCTGGAGCAGGTCCACGTCGATCGAGTCGAACAGCACCGGGTCGGGGCGGCGCACGCAGTAGCGCGGCGTGCCGGGCTCCACGTTCTCCGGCACCTCGAGGAGCGCCCGCAGGTCGATGCCCTGCGCCTTCCAGTGGTCGACCGCGTGCTCCTGGTCGAGCAGCTCGGTGCGGCCGATCAGGTCGAGCATGTTGCGCACGCCGAGGCTGGCCATGATGCGGCGCACCTCCTCGGCGACCATGAACAGGTAGTTCACCACGTGCTCGGGCTGCCCCTCGAAGCGCTCGCGCAGCACCGGGTCCTGGGTCGCCACGCCCACCGGGCAGGTGTTCAGGTGGCAGACGCGCATCATCACGCAGCCGAGCGCGATCAGCGGGGCCGTCGAGAAGCCGAACTCGTCCGCTCCCAGGAGAGCCGCCACGACCACGTCGCGGCCGGTCCGCATCTGCCCGTCGGCCTCCACCAGGATCCGCGAGCGGAGGTCGTTGCGGAGCAGCGTCTGCTGTGTCTCGGCGAGGCCGATCTCCCACGGGATGCCCGCGTGCTGGATGGAGGCCTGAGGCGACGCGCCCGTGCCGCCGTCGTGGCCGGCGATCACCACGTGGTCCGCGTTCGCCTTCGCGACGCCGGCCGCGACCGTGCCCACGCCCACCTCGGCCACGAGCTTCACGGACACCCGTGCGCGCGGGTTCGCGCAGCGCAGGTCGTAGATCAGCTGCTTCAGGTCCTCGATCGAATAGATGTCGTGGTGCGGCGGCGGCGAGATCAGGCCGACGCCCGGGGTCGAGTGGCGCAGGCGCGCGATGTAGCGGTCGACCTTGTGGCCCGGGAGCTGCCCGCCCTCGCCGGGCTTGGCGCCCTGGGCGACCTTGATCTGAAGCTCGTCCGCGTTCACGAGGTAGTTGACGGTCACGCCGAAGCGGCCCGAGGCCACCTGCTTGATCTTGGAGCGGCGCTCGGTGGCGAAGCGCGCCGAGTCCTCGCCGCCCTCGCCGGTGTTCGATCTGCCGCCGAGCCGGTTCATGCCCACCGCGAGCGTCTCGTGCGCCTCGGGCGAGAGCGCGCCGAGCGACATGCCGCCCGACTTGAAGCGCTTCACGATCTCGGCGGCAGGCTCGACCTCTTCGAGGGGCACGGGCTCGGCCGCTTCGTTGAAGCGCAGGAGGCCGCGCAGCGACGACTTCGGCACGGCCACCTCGTTGACGTAGGTGGCGAAGCGCTCGTAGGCGTCGGCACCGCCGTCGCGGGCCGCCTGCTGGAGCGAGGCGATCGTCTCGGGGTTCCAGCCGTGGAACTCGCCGTCGCGGCGCCAGGCGTAGACGCCGCCGGGCGGCAGCAGCTCGGAGCTCGCCGCCGGGTAGGCGCGTGCGTGGCGGTCGAGGCACTCCCAGGCGAGCACGTTCAGGCCGACGCCGCCGACGCGCGACGCGGTGCCGGTGAAGTAGCGGTCGATCAGCTCCGGCTCCAGGCCGATCGCCTCGAAGATCTGCGCGCCCGTGTAGGAGCGGACGGTCGAGATCCCCATCTTCGAGAGGATCTTGAGGAGCCCCTTGCCGGTCGCCTTGATCGCGCGCGCCACCGCCTCGTCGGGCGCCATGCCCTCCGGCAGGCGGCCCTCGCGGTGGAGCGCGTAGAGCGACTCGAACATCACGTAGGGGTTCACCGCCGAGGCGCCGTAGCCGATCAGGCAGGCCACGTGGTGGATCTCCTTGGCCTGGCCGGTCTCGACGATGAGGCCGCTCTGGAGGCGCGTGCCCTCGCGGACCAGGTGGTGGTGCACCGCGGACGTGGCGAGCAGCGCCGGCATCGCTACCCGTTCGGCGCCGAGGTTTCTGTCGGAGAGCACGATGATGTTCACGCCGCTCGCGACGATCTCCGACGCCTCGGCGCAGATCTCGTCGAGCCGCGCCTCCATGCCCTGCGCGCCCTCGGCGGCGGGCCAGGTCATGTCGATCGTCCGTGCCTCGAAGACGCTGTGGTCGACCTGGCGGAGCTTCTCGAGCTCGGTGCTGCGGAGCAGCGGCTGCGGCATCACGAGCTGGTGGCAGTGGTCCGGCGTCTCGTCGAGCAGGTTGATCTCCGGGCCGATGCAGGCCTCGAGGCTCATCACGATCGACTCGCGGATCGGATCGATGGCGGGGTTGGTGACCTGCGCGAACAGCTGCTTGAAGTACGAGAAGAGCGGCGGGCGCATGTCCGAGAGCACCGCCAGCGCGGTGTCGTTGCCCATCGAGCCCGTGGGCTCGGCGGCGTCACGCGCCATCGGCACGAGCGTCACGCGCAGGTCCTCCTCGGTCCAGCCGAACGCGAGCTGCTTGGCGCGAAGCGGCTCGACGCGCGGCACGCGCGGTGTCTTCTCCGGCAGGTCCTCGATGTGGACGACGCGGTCGGCGAGCCACTTGCCGTACGGCCGGCGGGCGGCCAGCTCCTGCTTGACCTCGGTGTCGGGCACGATCGCGTCGCGCTCGAGGTCGACGAGGAAGAGCTTGCCGGGGAGCAGCCGCCCCTTGGAGGCCACCTCGTCGGCCGGCACCTCGATCACGCCCGTCTCGGAGGCGAAGACCACCCAGCCGTCCTTCGTCACGAGCCAGCGGCCGGGGCGCAGGCCGTTGCGGTCGAGCGTGGCGCCGATCACGCGGCCGTCGGAGAACGCGACGGCGGCCGGACCGTCCCAGGGCTCCACGAGCGACGAGTGGTAGGCGTAGAAGTCGCGCACCTCCTCGGGCAGCTCGGGCCGACCCTGGTGGGCCTCGGGGATCAGCATCGAGATCGCGTGCGCGGCCGAGCGCCCACCGAGCACGAGCAGCTCCATGAGCCCGTCGAGCGAGGCGGAGTCCGAGATGTCGTCGCGGAGCAGCGGGTGGATCTTGTCGATGTCGTCCCCGAACAGCGGCGAGGAGAGCTGCAGCTCGCGCGCGCGCATCCAGTTGCGGTTGCCGCGCAGCGTGTTGATCTCACCGTTGTGGGCGAGCAGGTGGTAAGGGTGCGCCAGCTCCCAGCTCGGGAACGTGTTGGTCGAGAAGCGCGAGTGCACGAGCGCGAGGCGGCTCACGACGCGGCGGTCGCGCAGGTCCGGGAAGTAGCGCGGCAGCTGGGGTGCCGTGAGCATGCCCTTGAGCACCATCGTGCGGCTGGACAAGCTCGGGATGGCGAGCTGCTCGAGATCGGCGTGCTCGACCCGGCGGCGGATCACGTAGAGCTTGCGCTCGAAGTGGTCCTGGTCCTTGACGTCGCCGGCGCCCACGAACAGCTGGGCCACCCGTGGCGCCACGGCGCGTGACGCGCTCCCGCAGGCGCCCTCGTTCACCGGGACCTCGCGCCAGCCGAGCACGTGCTGGCCCTCCTCCTCGACCGTCTGCTCCAGCAGGCGCATCGCCTCGGTGGGGTTGCCGGGCGGGAGGAAGCACACGGCCACGCCGTAGCTGCCCTCCTCGGGCAGCTCGAAGCCCGCCTCGGCGCGGAGGAAGGCGTCGGGAAGCTGGATCAGGATGCCCGCGCCGTCCCCGGTGTCGGGGTCGGCACCCTCGGCGCCGCGGTGCTCCATGCGCTCCAGGGCATGCAGCGCCCTCGCCACCACTTCGTGAGAAGCTGGCGCGCGCAGCCGTGCGACGAACGCGACACCGCAGGCGTCGTGCTCGTAGCTCGGGTCGTACAGGCCACGCTGTGCCTGCAGTGTCATACCTCCCTGTTTGCGTGGCCTGCTCGGCTCAGGCGCACGACGCGGAAACGAACGCAAAACTATAAAGCCATGGCCATCCTCCCTACGGCACATACGATCACCGTCCTCTCACAGAAGGGCGGCACCGGGAAGACCACCACGGTGCGCACCCTGACCGACGCGTTCCGGCGGGTTGGGCTCGAGGTCCTCGCGGTGGATATGGACCCGCAGGGGAACCTCTCCGACTACTACGACGTGCCGGCCGATGCGTCCCCAACCGTGGCCGAGGTGCTGTCCGGCACGGCCAGGGCGGCGGACGCCATCCACGACGGCGTTCTCCCGGCGAATCTGAGGCTGGCGGAGGCCGAGCTCGTGCTGGCGGGCAAGATGGGCCGCGAGTTGACGCTGAAGCGGGCACTGCGCGACCTGCGCCGGCGCTATGACCTGATCGTGATCGACTGCCCACCGGCGCTGGGGCTGCTCACCGTGAACGCCCTGGTGGCGGCCGACCACGCCCTGATCTCGACCGAGGCGGAGTACTTCTCGCTCCAGGGCGTCGAGCAGGCGCTCGAGGTGATCGAGCTGGCAAGGGACTCGCTCCACCCCGAGCTCGAGTGGCTCGGCGTGGCGCTCAACATCGCCGACATGCGCCTGGTGCACGCCCGCGAGGCCCAGGCCCAGCTGAAGGAGCGCTTCGGCGACAGGGTCTTCGACAGCGTCGTGCGCCGCAGCGTGCGCTACGCCGAGTCCTCCGAGCGCGGCGTCTCGATCCTCGACTACGCGCCGGAGCTCGGCGCCGACTACGTCGGCCTGGCCGACGAGGTCCTGGCACGCCTCGGCGACTTCGAGGAAGCCCGCGGCCGGCTGGCCACGCTGACGCCGGCCTGACTCAGGTCGGCGAGGACCTCCGCCTCGGCATCGAGGGCGCGGCTCGTGAGGCGCATCGTGCGGAGCCCTGCCCGCCACAGCTTGCGGTCCCGCAATCGATCGGCATCGATGGCCCGTCGCGTGCTGTGCGCGGCAACCCCGTCGAGCTCCACCACGAGGCCCGCACGCGGCCATACGAAGTCCACCTCATAGCCCTCGATCCAGACCGCCGACTCGGGCTCCTCCACACCGTGGCGCTCGAGCATCGCTAGGAACCGGTCCTCGAGCGGCGACCGTGTGCGGTGGCTCTTGGCCCCCGCCGCCTGCAGCAGCTTCTTCGTTCGGCGGCCCGGGTTG
>JAXDIL010000062.1:0-25999 GCA_034664005.1 Thermoleophilaceae bacterium
CGAGCGCCATCGCGAAGTTCGGCACGCCGCAGACCATCATGCCCTTGTAGGCGATCGTGTCCCCGAAGTCGACGGGCTCGCCGTCGACCGTCAGCTCGATGCCGCCGAACAGCAGCACGTTGAGCCCCGTCGCGGTGACGATCACGTCGGCCTCGAGCTCGGCCCCCGAGGCCAGCTTCAGACCGGTCTCGGTGAACGTCTCGATCGCGTCCGTGACCACCGATGCGCGGCCGTCGGAGAGCACCTCGAACAGATCGCTGTCCGGCACGAGGCAGAGCCGCTGCTCCCATGGGTTGTAGCGCGGCTTGAAGTGGAGGTCGACCTCGTAGCCGGCCGGGAGGTGCTTCAGGAGGCCCCGCCGGATGATCTTCTTCATCAGCTCGGGCCTGCGGCGGCTGAGCTTGAAGCTCGCCATCGTGAGCAGCACGTTCTTCCACCGCACCATGGCGTAGGCGGCCTTCGCGGGGAGCCAGCGGCGCAGCACGTTCGCGATCGGGTCTTCGGCCGGCAGGGTTACGACGTAGGTCGGCGAGCGCTGAAGCATCGTCACGTGCTTGGCCTCCGCGGCCATCGCGGGCACGAGCGTCACCGCCGTGGCCCCGCTGCCGATCACGACCACGCGCTTGCCGGCGTAGTCAAGCGCCTCGGGCCAGTGCTGCGGATGGACGATCTCGCCCTCGAAGCGCTCGATGCCCTCGAAATCGGGGAGGTAGCCCTGGTCGTAGCGGTAGTAGCCGGTGCAGCCGTAGAGGAACGAGCAGGTGAGCTGGAGCGTCTCGCCCGTGTCGGTCCGCTCCGCGTCCACCGTCCAGAGCGCGTCCCCCGAGGACCACTCGGCGCGCAGGACGCGGTGCTGGAAGCGCACGTGCTGCTCCACGCCGTGGTCGCGCGCGGTCGCGCGCACGTAGCTGCGGATCGCGGGACCGTCGGCGATCGCCCTGGCGTCCTCCCAGGGCCGGAACGAGTACCCGAGCGTGTACATGTCCGAGTCCGAGCGGATGCCGGGATAGCGGAACAGGTCCCAGGTGCCGCCGATGGCGTCCCGCGCCTCGAAGATCGCATAGGTCTTCTGCGGGCAGTTCGCCGTCAGGTGGCAGGCGGCGCCGATGCCCGACAGGCCCGCCCCGACGATCAGGACGTCAACATGCTCAGTATTCATCTCGGATGGAAGTATCCCGGGCCGAAGTGGGTACTCCAAGGGAGGGTCTCTGGGGGATGCGTCACAGTCGCGTAACGGGGGTTGTGCTTACGGCGCTTGCGGCGTGCGCCTTCGCGGCTCCCGCGCACGCGAAGCGGACCGTCTTCGTCGACGAGCACGGGCGCCCGATCCACGGGCAGCTCGCGAAGTGGGCGCGCGCTGCCAAGGTGCCGCTCCCCGGCGGCCGGGTGCAGATCAGGCGGGCGCCCTGCCCGTCCGGGCTCCCGGTCGAGGGCTGCGTGTACACCGGGCGTCCGCGCATGGTCTTCCTGTCGCCGGGGCTCCGCCAGACACGCTACGTCCTCCTTCACGAGCTCGGGCACGTCTTCGACCTGGTCGTGCTGAACGCGCGCGAGCGGCGGCACTTCAAGCGCATACTCGGCATCCGCAGGAGTGGCTGGTTCCGCGGCGGCTTGCCGCCGGCCGAATGGTTCGCCGAGGGCTACGCGGCCTGCGCAACCAGGCTGCGGCTGCAGCGCGCCTCCAAGCCCACCGTGTACGGCTACGCGCCCACCAGGCGGCAGCACGCGCGTGTCTGCCGTCTGATCGTGGCCGCCGCCAAGCCCGGCGGGCACCGGCCCAAGCCGCCCAAGAACCCGCCACCCGTGATCGAGGTGCAGCCGCCGCCGCCGCAGGAGACCCAGCCCAGCGAGGGCTGCACGCTCTTCGACCAGCTGCTCAGCGGCTGCACGCCGCCGCCCGCGCCGAGCTCGCCGCTGCCGGTCTAGCGGCGCTCGACCGCGACACGTACGCCCAGGGCGATCAGCACGGCGCCGGTGGAGCGCTCGAGCCAGCGGCGGAAGCCCTCCCGCGCGAGCGCCCGACGGGCGCGGTTCACGAGGTGGGCGTAGGCGGTGAGCCAGATCAGTCCCACCATCACATGGAGCAGTGTCAGGAAGAGCGTCTGCCCGAGCACGGACCTGTCGGGGTCGATGAACTGGGGGATGAATGTCAGGAAGAAGAGCGCCGGCTTCGGGTTGAGCACGGTGCTCACAAGGCCCTGCACGTAGGCACGCCGCGGGCTCACCGGAGCGTCGGCGTCCGGCGCCGCGTCGGCAGTGACCGCCGGCTTGCGCGACGACCTGATCGTCTGGACGCCGAGCCAGATCAGATAGGCGGCGCCCGCGAGCTTCACCACGGTGTACGCGGTCGCCGACGCCACGAGCAGCGCGGACAGTCCCACCGCCAGGGCGGTGCCGTGCACCACGATGCCGGTCAGGTTGCCCAGGATCGTGCGCTGCGCCAGCCGCGTGCCGCCGAGGAAGACCTGGCGCGTGACGAGCGCCATGTCGGCGCCCGGCACGAGCGTCACGAGTGTCGACGCGACGAGGAACGGCAACAGCAGATTGAGCTCGATCGGCATGGCTTAGACGAGGGCTTCGGCGGCCCCTGCGGCCTCCGGCTGCTCCTCAGTCGGCGTCCGGCCAGGGCGTGTCGACCAGCTCACCGTCGCCGCCCTCCGGCTTCGGGCCTCCGATAGCGATGAGCTCGAGGCCGTCCGGCCCCGCCTCGAAGGCGCGCACGACCTCGGGTGCGCAGCGGACAACGTCCCAGTGCCGCAGCTCATGGACCTCGTCGTCGAGCCGGACCCGGCCCGAGCCCGCGCTAACCACGTAGACCTCCTCCTGCTCACGGTGCCTGTGGGAGACCGGGCTACGGAAGTTCGGCTCGTAGCGCCAGAGGCTCACGCCGAGGTCGCGCGAGCCCAGATGCGTGCGCCCGAAGCGGCCCTCGATGCCGTCGACCTGCGCGGTGGCCGTGTCCTCGATCTCCAGAAAGTTGACGATCGTCCAGTCGCTCATACCGGATAGTTAAGCGACCGGAGACGACCGGGCGGTACCGTAGGTGGACGTCCATACGGGAAACCGAAGCCCGGAGCGCAACGCGTTCGCCACCGGATTCCGTAGTCGTCGCCAGGGCACCGGCTGGCGAGATCACCTTCAGCAACCGTTATTCGGAGCGAGTGGTCGGGCGGCTGCTCTCGGAGCTCGCGGACGACTTCCCCATGTTCCACCTAGACGGTCGCCCGTATGCGTTGGCGGAGCGCCAGATCCTCCGGTCGATCAGCACCGGCGAGAAGATCGTCGACGAGGAGTTCTTTGGCGGGGGGTTGGACAGCAATCGGGTTCGCTACCGATGCAGCTCCTGGCCGTTGTACGACGACCGAGGGGAGATCGCCTCGGCGGTCGCTGTCACACGCGACGTCACGGAGCAGAGGCGGCAGGAGGAGCGAGTCGCGTACCTGCCCGGTCTGCTCGACAACACCGAGGACGGCATCGTCGCGATGGACGAGGGCTACCTCCTCACGGCCTGGAACAAGGGGGCAGAGCGGCTCTACGGCTGGACAGCGGAGGAGGTCATCGGACGACACGCCAACGAGGTGGCTCGCACAAACCTCAGCGAGGACGAGCGGACAGCAATGCGGCGTGAGCTCGCGGATGTAGGGCGCTGGCGTGGCGAGGTGATCATGATCCGCAAGGACGCCACGACTATCGACGTCGAGCTGATCAGCGTCGCCCTGCGTGGTCCGGACGAGGCGATCACCGGCTATCTCACGATCCACCGCGACATCTCCGAGCGCAAGCGGGCGGAGGAGGCGCTCCGCCAGTCGCAGCGGCGGAGCGAGACGATCCTCGAGAGCATCACCGACGGCTTTCTCGCCGTCGACCGAACCTGGCGCCTCACCTACGCCAACGAGCGGGCGCTCCGCCGCATGACGTGGAGGACGGCCAGGCACCTCACGCGTGAGGACGTCGTGGGCCAGAACCTTTGGGCGCTGTTCCCAGACGTCGTGGGCACGGCGCTCGAGGAGCGGTCTCTAGACGCCATGCGCGAGCGCCGCGAAGTGCGGTTCGAGGAGTACTTCGCCCCGACCGACGAGTGGATCGAGGCGCATCTCTACCCCTCCGAGACAGGGCTGTCGATCTATTACAGGGAGGTCTCGGATCGCAAGCGTGCCGAGAGCGAGCTGGAGAGCACGGCTCGCCAGCAGGGCGTCGTGGCCGAACTCGGCCTACGCGCCCTCGCCGCCGACGAACTCCAGGAACTGCTGGACGAGGCCGTGGAGCTTGTGGCGCAGACGCTCAACGTCGAGTTCGCCGGCGTGGCGGAGATAGTTCGTGCTGGCGACGACGTCGTCTTTCGCGCAGGGGTCGGGTGGCGAGACGGCACTGTCGGGCAGCGCCTCGGCCCCAGGGGCGGCGAGTCCCTCACCGGATACACACTGCGGCGGCGGGCGCCGGTGATCTCTGAGGACATGGGCGCGGACAGGCGCTTCAACGCGAGCTCAACCGTCCGGGATCACGGGGTGGTGAGCGCGCTCGCCGTGATGATCGCCACGCCGGACGAGCCGTTCGGGACGCTCGGGGCGTATGCCACGAGTAGACGGGCGTTCGGGCAGTCCGACGTCAGCTTCGTGCAGGCGGTCGCCAACGTGCTGGCAGGAGCCGTCGAGCGCGAGCGAGCGCAGGAGCGGCTCAGCGATGTGCGCGAGGCCGAGCGGCGGCGCCTGGCCAGGGACCTGCACGACGAGGCACTTCAGCAGCTGACGCTTGCGCTGGCCGAAGCGCGTCGTCGCGAGCCTCCCGCGGCCGGATCCGGGGAAGACGACAGGCTCGTGCCGGCGCTCAAGAGCGTTGGCGAGCACCTGCGCGCGGCGATCTACGACCTCCGCCTGAAGGCACACGAAGGCCGCGCCTTCCCGGAGCTGTTGGAGGCGCTCGTGGAGGTTCACGACGCCATGGCCGCAGGCAGCAGGGTGGAGCTCGACATCGAGGAGGGGCTCCCGAACGCACCGCTCGGCAGTCGCGGAACGGAGATCCTGAGGCTGGTCGGCGAGGCGCTCACGAATGCCCGTCGCCATTCCGGCGCGGCGACCATCCGAGTCACGGCCTCGGGCTCGGAAGCGCACCTCTGCGTTGAGATCGCTGACGACGGGCGCGGCTTTGACCCCGGGAGCCAGCCGCGCGGCGCCGCCGCGGCGGGCATCACAGGCATGCGCGAGCGGGCCGCCCTGCTCGGCGGCGATCTCGACATCCGAAGCGAACCCGGCGCCGGCGCAACGGTCCGCTTCGAGCTCGAGCTCGCGCTCGGCGATCGCGGGCCGCGAGCCGGGCACCGGGTGCGAGTGCTGCTGGTCGAGGACCACACCGCGGTCAGGCAGGCGATCGCCTCGATGTTCGAGCGGGAGCCTGACTTCGACGTTGTCGGGCAGGCGGGCTCGCTGGCGGAGGCGCGCGACATGCTGCAGGACATCGACGTCGCGGTGGTCGACCTGGGGCTGCCGGACGGCTACGGCGGCGACCTCATCGAGGACCTCTCAGAGGTGAATCCGCGCGCGCAGGCGCTCGTCCTGAGCGCCGGCCTCGACCGCTCCGCCACCGCTCGCGCGATCCAGAGCGGCGCGGCCGGGACGCTCGACAAGACGGTGCAGCTGGATGAGATCGTGGATGCGGTACGGCGCCTGCGAGCGGGGGAGACGCTCATGCCGCTCGACGAGGTGCTCGACCTGCTGCGGTTCGCGGGACGGCAGCGCGAGCAGGAGGAGCAGGACCGTACGGCCATCGACCGTCTGACCCCGCGCGAGGTCGAGGTGCTCCAGGCCCTGGCCGAAGGGCTCGACAGCCAGGCCGTCGCGAACCGGCTCTACATCAGCATCCGCACGGAGCGCAACCACGTCGCGAGCATCCTCGCCAAGCTGGGGGTGCACTCCCGGCTCCAGGCGCTCGTGTTCGCCCTGCGCTACGGCGTCGTCGATGTCCCGTAGGGGCTCGGCGATACTGCGCCGATGAGCCACCGCCAGCACCTGCCACAGCTCGACGGCGACCTCTTCCTCACGGACGGGGGCATCGAGACGAGCCTGATCTTCCACCAGGGGCTCGACCTCCCGGAGTTCGCCGCCTTCGTCCTGCTCGACGACGACGAGGGGCTGGATCAGCTGCGGCGCTATTACGAGCCCTACGTCGCTCTGGCGCGTGAGAGCGGCACCGGCTTCGTGCTCGAGAGCCCGACCTGGCGCGCGAGCCCCGACTGGGCGGCGCGACTCGGCGTGTCGCCCGAGAAGCTCGACGCCCTGAACCGCAGGGCGATCGAGCTGATGGAGGAGCTCCGCGACGCCATCGGCTCCGACGAGGAAGCGGTCGTGATCAGCGGGTGCGTGGGGCCGCAGGGCGACGGCTACCGCCCGGCCGAGCTGTTGAGCGCGGCCGCCGCTCGCGAGTACCACTCCACGCAGATCGAGACGTTCGCCGACACGGCGGCGGACATGGTCACCGCGATCACGATGACCTATGCCGACGAGGCGGTCGGGCTGGCCCAGGCAGCCCACGACAGCGGCCTGCCCGTCGCGATCTCCTTCACGGTCGAGACCGACGGCATGCTGCCGGACGGCCAGGAGCTCGGCAAGGCGATCGAGGAGGTGGACGAAGCCACCTACGGGACGGTCGCCTACTACATGGTCAACTGCGCCCATCCCACGCATTTCGAGGACGTCGTCGACACGAACGAGGACTGGACCGAGCGCATCCGCGGCCTGCGCGCGAACGCCTCGACGATGAGCCACGACGAGCTGGACGAGGCGGAGGAGCTCGACGACGGCGAGCCCGCCGACCTCGGCGCGCGCTACGCCGCTCTCCGGTCGCGACTCCCGTACCTGAACGTGGTGGGCGGCTGCTGCGGCACCGACCACCGCCACGTGGCCGCCATCAGGGATGCCTGGCCCGCCTCCGGGTAGGAGCACCACATGTTTGGCGACGACGAGAGAGAAGACCAGGCGGACGAGGAGACCCTTCCCGACACTCCGCTCCACGCCTACAAGGACGACCGAGAGGAAGACGTCGAGGGCGACGTCGACAAGTTGAAGTCGAGCGACCCGGACGAGGCACAGCGGGACGAGATCTCAGACGACTCGGAGACGTCGGAGTTCCCGAACCCCGAGAAGCACTGAGGAGATGGGCGCGGCTGACTAGGAACGTGCTGACCCGGGCATAGCTGGCTGACAAGCCGGTTCGCAGGGGCGACCGCGCAAGTTTCCACGCACGCCGTCGTTGGAGGGTCATGTACCGCTTCGCTCTCGCCGTCGTCCTGTCAGTCGCCTCCCTGGCCGCGATGCCCGCCGTGGCCGCCGCCTCCGGGGTCGCCTATCCCGATGCTGACTGGTCCGAAGCCTGGATCCAGTCCTCGGATGGCGTCACCCTGCACGCTGACGTCCTGCGCCCCAAGGGGGCGACCGCCGCGACGAAGACGCCGGTCATCATCTCGATCGGTCCGTACTTCAACCACTCGGGCCAGACCGGCCCGGCCGGTCCCGCCGAGGGCACGAACTACGACCCGGTCGGCCCGAACGCCGGCCCGTCCGAGCGCTTCCAGGACTTCGTCGAGGGCTCGGGGCTTCTGAAGAAGGGCTACAGCTTCGTGATGGTCGACCTGCGCGGCTTCGGCGGATCGAATGGTTGCCTCGACTGGTCGGGTCCGGGCGAGCAGGCCGACGTCGTCAACGCCGTGAAGTGGGCGGCGAGCCGGCCGTGGTCGACCGGGAAGGTCGGGATGTACGGGAAGTCCTATGACGGCCTGACCGGCCTGATCGGGGTCGACAAGCGTCCCGCCGGCCTCGCGGCGGTCGTGTCGCAGGAGCCCGTCTACGACGACTACCGCTACCTCTACGGCGACGGCATGCGCCGCGCGAACTCCGTGCTGACGCCCGCGCTCTATGACGGGATCGCGGCGACGCCCGGGCCGCTCACCGACAATCCGAACTACAACGTCAACTCGCTCAACGACCCGGCCTGCCTGGGACAGAACTTCGGTGCCCAGGCCGCGAACGACGACCACGGCTCGGAGTTCTGGAGGCTGCGGAACCTCATCCCCGGCGCCGCGGGCTCAAAGGTGCCGCTGTTCCTGACTCAGGGGCTGACCGAGAACAACACGGTGGCCGACGGGCTGCAGCAGTACCTCGACAACCACACCGGCTACGAGCGCGCCTGGCTCGGTCCCTGGGAGCACGTTCGCGGCAACGAGACCGACGACGCCGGCCGCCTGAAGATGGGCCGTGCCGGATGGTTCGACGAGGTGATGCGCTTCTACGACCTGTTCCTGAAGGGGACCAAGTCGAAGGTCAAGGACCCGATGATCGCGGTGCAGACGAACGACGGCAAGTGGCGAGCCGAAAACACGTGGCCGCCGTCCGATGCGGCCCGCTATACGAGCGCGCTGCGGCCGGGCAGCTACACCGACGAGGCCGATGGGTCCGTCACCGACTCGGATGGGGTGTGGACGATCTCGCCGCCCTTGGCGTACGACGCTCACCTGTCCGGCTCGGGTCACGCGACCGTCAATGTGTCCACGACCTTGCCGAGGGCCAATCTCGTCGTCGACGTATACGACCTTGACCGGAACGGCACCGGGCCGCTGATCACGCGCCAGGCCCACATGATCCACGGCGCCGGTGAGAGCAAGATCCCGCTGGACCTGTGGTCGGCGGACTGGAAGATCGCTGCCGGACACCGGATCGGGGTCAAGGTCACCGACAACAACACGGACTTCTGGCTGCTGGCGTTGCCGACGATGCAGCCGGTCACGGTCACCGGCGGCGCGGTCACGCTGCCGTTCCTCGGCCGCAAGCGAACGACGACGATCCAGGGCGACCCGGGCACGCAGCTCGAGAGCTATCTGTCCAGGACGGTCACGGTGCCGGCGGAGACGATCGAGAACTCGGAGTCCGACTCCTTCGCGCTCCCACCGCGGCAGAGGGGCGACACCACGGATGGCACCGTCCCCGCCGGTCCGGCACAGGCTCCGGTCGAGGGGTCAGTCATCACGAAGGCGCCGGGCGTCGGCGAGCGCATCCCAGGCGTGACGAGCGAGTACTTCGAGTTCGACGTAGACGCCGTGCACGAGAACGCCAGCATGCAGGGTCGCGTCACACCGAGCCTGCCCGCGGACATCGACCTGTACCTCCAGCGTCGGAACGACGACGGGACCTGGTCCGAGTTCGCCACCGGCACGAACGGCGGCGACCTGGATGGTGAGACGATCGGCACGAGCACCATCACCCCTGGCCACTACCGCCTCGAAGTCCACAACTGGGCAGGCCCGGCCGGCAATCCGGTCGCGATCAAGCTCACGTTCCTGAACTCAGCGGGCGAGCCGGGGAGCTAAAGCGGCTGAAGGGATTCGAACCCTCGACCTTCTGCATGGCAAGCGTCGCGGGGGAGACGCCCGGAAGCCGCTTGCTCCGCTCTAGCGCTGGGCGTGATGCAGTTGAGGGGCCACGGACGGCCCGGCGCGGATGCGACTGGATCGGGCGGGATCGGGTGGCGTTCGGGCAGGAGCTACCCCTCTCGACCCCCGCGGCGGTGCCGATTCCCGCTAGTGGGTACCGGTCGCCTCGTCTTCACGGCCGCTCCTGCGCTTGATCCGGGCGCGGCGCTCGCGCTCGATGAGAACGCTGGTGCGGGTACGTTCGTAACGCTCCCAGAGCCAGAGGGCGGACGCGGCGACCGCCATCCAAGCGATCAGGCAGCCCGGAGCGCCGAGGCGGGCAAGGAGGTCGAAGACTTCCGGCATGGTCCGCGACTATCCGACGATCGTCGATCAGGCTGCGCGTCGCTCGGCTTCCAGCTTCTCGCGTCTCGCCCGATCCCGGACCTTTCCGACCGCGGCCAGCACCGAGAACAGCTCGTCGTCACGGCCGAGGTTCCCAAGACCCTGGCCGTGGCTCGTTCGGACCGAGGACGCCGCGAGACCGCGCGCCTCGGCGATCTCGACCTGACTCATCGCTCGGAAGTAGCGGTCACGGATGACCTCTGCCTGGCGGGTCGGGAGCCTGTTCACGGCGCGCTCGCAGGCGGTGCGGGTCCGGTTGTACGGGGCGTATTCCTCTGCGACCTCGAACATCGTGTCCGTGTCGAGCGTCCTCAGCCAGAGCGAGTGCGCGGGTGCGCCGGGCGCGGAGTAGAAGGCGGCGGCCGGATGGGAGCGGTCGGCGAGCACCGTGTCCACGACCTCCTTGATCCCGTCATCGTGCGGGAGCGCTGCCGCGTGCTCGGCGATCTCAAGGCGGACGTGATCGAGGGCGCGGTAGGCGAGGGTCTCGCGGAGCCAGGGGAAGAAGCGCCGGGGGAGCGGTACGGGGCAGCGGTCTAGCGCCTCGAGGAGTGCGTGCTTGACCACCTGGTCAAGCTCCGTCCGGTCGAGCTCGTTGACGCGGCGGGCCTCCTCGCGGGCGTGGACGCCCTCAGCGCCGGGGTCCATGTCCACGCCGCCGTATACCCGCAGCTGCCTTGCAACAGCCATCCAGGTAGGGCGGCAGACGACGAAGAGGAAGGTCACCTCGGCGCCGCTCGCCTCGCGCCGCCGGATCTTGGTGATCAGGTCCGTCAGGAGCCGGTTCCGCGACTCCCAGTCGTTCATCGCGTCCCAGCACTTCCATTCGTCGAGCTTCGCGATCACGTACTCGGAGTTCGGAAGTCGGTCGAGCCTCCGGCGCTGGTTGATCAGCCGGTACGTCGGTTGGTCGTAGGCGTTCGGGTCGAGGTCTGGCTCGTACCCGAGGTTGTCGCGGACCCCCTCCAGCGTCTTACGCTGACGGTCCTCGATGACAACGCGGCGGAGGCGCCCGCGGGCTTCCTCCTTGCTCGTCTCGTACTCGCTGTTCTCCATGTTGGCTCCTCGCGTGTAGTGAACTCGCGTCGCCGGTGTTTTCCGGCTCACTAGTAAGGCGGCGCGAGCGTCTACTCCGAGGCCCTGGGCGGCGCGATTCGGTGCGCCAGATCCTGGTAGCTAGCCGACGAAGAATGGCAGGGGGGTCGGCGGACTTCGCGGTTTCACCCGCGGGATCACGGGATCCTCCTTACTCGAAGCTGAAGGAGGCGTCGTGGCTGTCCTCATAGCTCACGACGGCCTGGTGCCGCTCCGGAAGATCGGGGTCGCCCCTCGCGGTCGTGAGGTCCCACATCGTCCTCCACTCCTGCCCTGGCACAAGGACCGGCAGCTGCTCGGGCAACCAGACGTCAGTCGGCCCGCCCCAGCCGCGCGGACAGGCTTCGGCTCCACCGCTAGACGGACGTTCATCGCGGCGGTCTTGCCTAGGTTCTTCACCACCAGGTCGATGGCCTTCGAGTGGGGGGCGCTCAGTTCCATCGATACGACGACGTAGGGCTGCGCCTGCTCGACGCGGGGGCGGCGCGCCTCCCCGAGCTGGCTCAAGGCGACGACGCCCGCCGCGGCGGCGACCCCTGCCGTCACCCAGGTGGCCAGCGCGGTCCACGCCTCCGGGGACCACGAGCATGCCACCGCGACGATGCACAGGACGAGAACGGCCAGGCCGAAGGCGACGATCCCGGCGATCGCCCACGGGCTGACAGACCTGCCACCTTCCCGACGCCTCCGCACGTCGAGGACGCTACCGGGCAGCCAACGGGCAAGTCTGGTGGGCGAGAAAGCCCGCCGCGCGCCGGGGGGGGCCAGCCCTATCGCCGGGTTTGGGCTAGAAAGAACCGCCGCCTGCTGGGCGGAGGCTCCGACAGGTCCGCTCCTGCGGGGGTCAGCTTGCGAAAATCTTGAGATCTGACGATGATGGAGTAGCGCCCAGGGACGGGCGCCGTCCGCGCGGCACAACGCTCCATCCTCGTATCTCAGGCGTGTTTCTCTTGAAGTGCATCCCCTTGGCCGCGCTTGGGGCGGCTGTCGTTCGTGCCCTGGCGCCGAGCGCCTCCGGCGCGCCGGAGGCGGCCGCTGATCTCGACTGCTCGGAGGAGTTCTCGAACCAGGCGTCGGCGCAGAGTTACTTCCTGAGCCGCGGCGGACCGTCGAGCGACGCCGACCAGGCTGGATGCGGACGGTGACGGCATCGCATGCGAGTCGAACCCCTGTCCCTGCAACTTCTCAACCTTCGTCGACGGCGGCCCCACCGACGCCGCCCGCCGACGCCGATTCGGACGGCGTGCCTGACAGCAGCGACTCCTGTCCCACCCAGCCCGCGGCTCAAACGGTCCGCTCGATCGACGGCAGCACCGTCCGACAAGAGTTCGCCTGGGAGCTTGATCAGTAGACCGAATGCAGAGAGAGTGCTCAGGCGGTTAGCATCGGTCCATGCCCACCGTGCTTGCCGTCCGCCAGGTGGAGACGCTGCGGGAGTACATGGAGCAGATCGAAGAGCTGATGGCGCCGCGCCTACCACTGTGGTACCGCGGTGTTGGTTCAGCGACCCACCAGCTGATTCCGTCGTTGTACCGACATGCCTCAATAACGGGTGCCGCCGAGTTGATGAATCTTGAGGCGCGGATCCTCCAGCGATTCCGCGAGCGGAGCATCCCGTACCAGCCGATCCCCGTCGAAAAGGATTGGGAGCTCCTCTTCCTGATGCAGCACTTCGGAGTCCCGACACGACTGCTCGACTGGACGGAAAACCCGTACATCGGTCTCTTCTTCGCCCTGACTGGGGCGAAGATTGATTACGACACGGGAATCGCGGATGGCCCGGCCGCCGTGTGGGTTCTCGGCCCAGAGCTGTGGAACCAACACACCCTCAGCGACATTTCGTACGACGGCGGCGTCCTCTCCATTGGTAGCGATCCGCTCAAGTCGTACACGCCCCTCGGAGATCCGCAGTACATGCGCGTCGCGCCTGCGGCGATGTATGGCCTGCACAACAGCCCTCGGATAGTTGCGCAGCGGGGGGTGTTCACGATCTTCGGAAAAGAGGCGGCGTCGCTGGAAGATCTCTTCGCCGCTAACGACTACCCGTCCGAAGTGCTGGTGAAGTTCGAGTTCCCGCCAGAGAAGATCGCCGACTTGCGGGAATCTTTGTTCGCGATCGGTGTTACCGACTCAGTCGTGTACCCCGACCTCGCCGGCCTTGCCCTCGAGCTCAAGCGGTACTTCGGCTTCCGCGTCTGATGTTCAACGTTCAGCAATTCCCCGCAAGGACCCTGAGCTGGTGGGCCGACCAGAAGGAACGAATCGATTTCGAACCGCCTTATCAGAGGCGCGGCGGTCTGTGGAGCAAGCGCGATAAGGCGTTCCTGATCGACTCGATCCTCAACGACTACGACATTCCGAAGATTTATATCGCGGACTTCACATTCGGGCCTTCGCCCATGAACCCGCATAACCGGCAGTATGCCGTGATCGATGGGAAACAGCGATTCGAGGCGATCCTCGACTTCTACGAGGGCAAGCTTGCGCTCGAGCCTGATTTCTCGTTCGTCGACGACCCGTCTTCGAGCCTCGGCGGCCTTGGCTACAGGGACCTCAAAGCGAACTTCCCGTCCGCGGCAAGCAAGTTCGAGAATTTCAACCTCACCGTGATGAGCGTCATCACAAATGAGGAGGGCAAGATCAACGAGCTCTTCGTCCGCCTCAACCGCAACAAGACATTGACGGGTCCCGAAATCCGGAACGCGATGCAAGGAATCGTTCCGGCGCTGATCCGAAATCTCGCGACCGACGAGTTCTTCACGGCACGTATCAGCTTCAGCACCCAGCGCGGGCAAGACCTCGACATCGCCGGGAAGTTTCTCCTCGTTGAGTTCCGAGGACGGATCGTCGAGACGAAGCGTGTCGTGTTGGATAATTTCGTGGAAGAGGCCCTCGACGACATCGTCGAGGGTGGCATCAACGCTGACGCGGGAACCGAAGACTTCGAGCGAGCGGCAGACCGCGTTCGAGCCCAGCTCGATTCGCTGAACCGGGTCTTCATTGAGCGCGACCCACTGCTGCGAACCCAGGGCCCGCTCGTCCCGTACTACTGGCTCGTTAGGACTTTGCCGGACGATGTCCATCCAACGATTCGTCCATTCCTGATCGAATTCGAGCGCGCACGGCAAGCGAATCGGCAGCTAGTCAAGAGCGTCGATACGGCAAGTCAGGCGGACCCGGAACTGTCGCGGTACGACCAGCTGAACCGGAGCATCAACGACGCTGGGAGCATCGAAGGAAGGACTGAGATTCTCCTCAGGCGGTTCAACGAGTTCACCGAGACCCACGAAATCCGGTTGAGGCCTGGACCGCTGGTCGCCGCGAACTAGACACTCGGCCAGTTCGTGCCTGCCGGGATTGGAGCGGGCATTGCCACCGCTTCCTTGCCAGCTGGCAACGCCTGGGCAATCCAGAGAACGCGACGGAGTGCCAGATCCGCGGCACCCCGCTTCCCGCCCGCCTCGAGCGTCGAGCGACCGCACGCTCGCTAGGCGGTAGGTCAACCTGCGACCGCAAGGAGGCGCCTCGCAGATACGCTGGCGTGCGATCACATGGCGGACGCAACGGCAGGGTCAGCAGGGGAGCCGCGGCGCGAGGGACGCCTTGAGCTTACGTGGACGAACAAGGACTGGCGCCTCCTTGCCGGGGACGACGGCGGCTGGGACTGGGTGCCCCCGGCCGACTACCGCGTCGCCGAGGTTCGGCTCCTCCACGAGGGCGCGACCGTAGGGGACGCCGAGACCGAAAACCTGCTGATCCACGGGGATGCTCTGAACACCCTCACGAGCCTGCTTGAGATCCCGAGCTATGCGGAGCGCTACGCCGGACGGGCTGACCCCGCACAGCCTCCGCAGGACGTTCGCATCCGTCCTCGTCGCGCTCGGCCGGGACCCGGCGGTCGTGATGCGCCAGATGGGCCACACGACGCCGCACATGACGCTCGGCGTCTACGCCGCGGCGATGGTATGGGGCGACGATGAGCGGCGGCAGCTCCGGGCGCTGGTTGAGGGCCGCTTTGAAGTGCCGGATGGGCGCGAGTTGGGCAATGGCGGTCGTACGGAGGGCGCGGGGGCGGCCGAGCAGCGGGCCGCCTAGAAGCCGAAAACCCCGCCGTAGCGGGGCTTTCGTGAGGAGCGGCTGATGGGATTCGAACCCACGACCTTCTGCATGGCAAGCAGACGCTCTAGCCAACTGAGCTACAGCCGCAAGGGGGCCGAGTATAGCCGCGGCCCGGGCGTCGAACGGGGCGCTCTAGATGTGGTCGATCGGGTCGAGCTCTAGCTCGAACCAGGCGAGGCTGCCGCCGCCCGGGACCCTGTCACGGCCCCACGCGCTGGCGAGGCGGTCGACCAGCAGGAGGCCGTAGCCGCCCTGTGGCTCGAGCCGGTTGCGCGGTCCCGTGGCGTTGGGCCCGGGGTCGAAGACCTCGACGCGGACCTTCTCGTAGGAGGAGTTGATCCGGACCTGGATCGTCTCGTGCTCGCCCGCGCCGCCGTGCTGGATGGCGTTGGTGACGAGCTCCGAGAGAAGCAGCGCGAGGCGGTGGCGGACGGAGTCCGGAAGACCCGCCTCGACGGACAGGATGGAGCGCCGCGCGAGGCCGGCCGCGCGGGTACCGCCGGGGACCCAGAAGGAGACGGTCTTCGTTTCCATCATGTTCACGCGCCGAGGGTAGCTGTAGGCCGGGGTGGCGGGCATCGGTTGAATGGCCCGTCCCAGCAAGGCTGAAGTCGTCCGATGGTCCACCTTCGACCGTAGGACGACATCCTGTTAGCCCGGCAACTCCGCGCCCGGCGCCACCGCTACGCTTGACGCCGCCTTCGGCGCCGTGGCGGAGGGGTTACGCAGCGGCCTGCAAAGCCGTGTACACCGGTTCAAATCCGGTCGGCGCCTCTACTGGGTTTGCGCCCGCACCGGCAAGGGGGGAGAACGGGCGTTCGATGTTGAATGTGGCCCCCGCCACCGCTGCGACGAGGTCGTCGAGGGCCGGCGCTGACAGGTACGCCTCGGTCGTGCCGACTGTCGCGTGGCCCAGTAGCGCTTGAGCAGTCCGGATGTCACTCGCTCGGAGGATGTGATCGGCGAATGCGTGCCGCAGTGTGTGGGGGTGCACGTTGCCCTTGATGCCAGCACGGCTGGCGACACGCTTCACGAGGTAGTAGAGCGCTTGGGCGGAACTGGGCTGCTTCGCCTTATCGGCCTTCGCGCGGAAGACGCGCGCCTCCGGCGCGCACCCCGCGTTCCGTGCGCATGGTCGCCTGCGGTGCGCCCGTCACGCCGGCCGCGAAGCGTCCGTCGCGCCGTGCGCGTCGTCTCAGGTCTTGCGCGCGGTACTCCGTGTGTGCGACCGGATGAGCCCATCGCTTCAGTCGGTCGTCGGGCGAGATAGCGTCGGCGGCGATGGATTTCTCCGCCGACTTCTATGCCACGGCCGCACAAGTGATCGTGGTGCTGTTCCTGCTGATAGCGGTCGAGATGCGAGTCCTTGTCCGACAGGACGAAAAAGGAGGCTCGGGCGCACGCCGACTCCCGGACCGCGCATTCATGCTCGCCGCGTTCATCGCGGTTGGTCTGATCGCCACGACGGCCATCGGGATTGCCGCTTCGCTCGTCGCGCTGTACGAAGAGCAGTCCACCACTGTGCGGTGCGTCGAGGTAGTCGCGACCTTGATTGTTGAGGGCTTCCTGGTGTTGTCGCTGCCCGCGATCGGGGTGGGGCTCACGATGGCGGAGCAGGAGGTGAGCGACCTCACCAAGACAGCTAAGCAGTACGGCGCCGCCGTCGACGCCATGGAGGGGGCCGTCGCTGAGGCGAAAACATCGGGTGACTGGGGACCCGTACAAGAGGCGATTGACAAGAGCCGAGCCCTGGGCAAGCAAACTCAGCGGGCTGCTCGCCCAACATGGCTCGTGGCCACCATTGTCCTCCTGTGGGCCTGCTGCGTCGCCGTCGCCGCCGTACCCCTGTACGCAACCGCGGCGCTCTTTTCCTAGCCCGAAGCGCAGAGCGTTCGCACACGGTCGGACGGCGGGATTCCCCGTGGTCTTTCAGGAGTCGCTAGTGGTTGACGGCGTCGGAAGTTCCGCCACCCGCCGAAGGCTGCTGGCCGCCTGCTGCGCAGCCGTTCGTCCGTCGGTGAGCTGGGCCCTCGCGACCTCGCCGAGCGTTGGACCCTCCGGGCCCAGCTCCGAGGTGATGTCGCGGGTGGCTCGGAGCAATTCGATCACCCGCACGGTAGTTGTGACAACCCCAGCCTCAGACGAGGTGAGTTGTCGGAGGACCGCGTTCTGGTCATCCAGCGATGGGGGTTGGAGTGTCACGTCGATTTCATCCGACCACCAGTAGTCGGTCTGGAGCGCGACACCGAACATCATGCCGACGCGGTCGAAGAACTCGTACATCGCCCGAGCCGTTCCAATCACGGCGCGCCGCTCGCGCTCAATCTCGTCTTCGCGGGCCTTGTCGGCTATCTCGCGCGCGTGGGCCTGACGCTTGTCTTCGGCCTTGAGCATGAAGTAACCGGGGATCGACCCGCCGATGATGCCGCCGACGATTGCGGCTAACGCTGCGATCACCGCTGCATAGACAATGTCGTGTGTGGATCGTTCCGCAGCGACCGCAGCCATTTGGAACACGACGATCATTCGGGGACCTTACGTGCGCCCACTCGGGAAATGCCGGGGCCGAGTGTCGGGGTAGCTTTCTGCACGCTCGCCTGGGCTGGCGGTGTCTCGCCGCTACGCGGTTAACAGACAGCGTCGGTGTGCCGGCGGTGCGGCAGGCACCGCGACTGACCGGCGGCTCGACTGGTGACGAACGTGAGCGGCAATGTCCCTGAGATGGCGCCTTCTGCCTTCGCTCGAATACCGATAGAGGGTGAGGTGTTCGCTGCCGATCCGTACTTAGCTCAAGCGCGAAGGAATCGGACGAACTTCGGGGTAGTCGTTGCAACGGTCGTCGTCGCTACTGGGCGTGCGATCTTGTTTCCAGCCACTCCGGCAAGGTTGGCAATGATGTTTGGAGCCGAGTACCCAATGAGGACCACGGTCAACTTCTGAGAGAAACCCGTTAGCTCCGAAGCCTTTTGAAGGTCGAGCAGACTGGCGACTAGGCCACCCAGGAAGGCGCACGCCAGCGCAGCCGGCAGAAGCCACCAATGCCAAAAGCTCGGAACGTCGTCGCTAGTCCCGCTCTTCGCGATCCGAGCGATGATGGGGAGCAGACCCCCAAGTGCACCCCAGAGCCAGACGTCGTTCTTGCTCACTGTCCCTCCGTTCCGCGATGGTCGCCCGGCGTGGTGCTCGGGCGGTCGGCAAAGTGCGCGACACATCTTCAATACTGCGCAGGCGACGGGTCAAAGAGCAAGGATTCAAGTGTCTTTGGGTCAACGATGTGCTAGGTACGTTGAAGAGCCGCTTCCTGCGCGAGTAGCAGGAGTCGAGCACGGACGATCCTGGCTAATTTCCTTCCGTGCAATCGGACTTTCTGGAAGCCAGGGACACTTCTGCACCCTCGGGTGCCTGAGCGTGCTCTCTCTCGAAAACGAGAGTACGCCTACGAGCACACCGCGGGCGGCTCTCGACCGAGGATCTGAGCAAGGTGACGCGGGGACGGTAGGAAGGCATCTACCGAGAGGTCGAGCGTTCCCGCCACCGCTCGCATTGCGATTTGCCGAGCTTCTTCGAGCGATGTCCCTGCGGCGCGCGCTATGAACCAGACGAACCGGCGAAAGCGGAGTTCGCGCATCGTCACGCCGCTGCGCTGGGTTAGGTCTGTCGGTACGTGGATGATCGAGCGCGGCATGTCGGGCGCCATCACCGACTCGTGTAGCGACTCCTTGCCCTTCTTCCCTGTGACGAAGTAGGCGGACAAATACGCCGCCGCCGCCTTGCTCGACAGCTTGCGCAGCCGGCGCTCCGTGAACGCGAAGCCGTAGTGCGCCGCGAACTTGTCCAAGTAGCCGGCATAGAGGTGGGCGGCGTGGCGCTCGGCGGGCGTGCCGAAGCCAAGCACGGGGTGGATATGGAGCACTCCGCGCCGCTGGCGCTCGAAGGTCCGGACGAGGAGCGTGCAGCGCACCCCGTGGCGACGCACCGCCTGGGATGCCCGGCGATGCAAGCGGCGCCAGCGGTCCGAGGCAGACCGGTTCCACTCGCGTGCCGCGATGGGATCGACGCGGCAGCCGAGAGAGCCACTATGCCGATGGTCGCCTAACGGTCGGCAGTGGCTCTCGTCCCACGGGAGCTGGTCGGCGCCCGGAGGTGTGACCGCGAGGAGGACGACGGACTCGCCCTCATACAAGGCCAGGTTCTCGAACAGCTTCCGGCGCTGATCCCCGGCCCAAAGCGGCGCGTATCCGGGGCAGCGCCGGCGACGACAGACAGCAGCACGGCCATACGTGTAGCTCCCGCAGTGAGTACAGCGGCCTGTCGGCTGGCGCCGTCCGTCACACGTTGGGCGCCGTAGCACGGTCCGCCTCGCGGAAATGCTCCGCGTAAAGGCGAACTTTCGGCTCTAGCGACCGAAAGAGGTCCTCCACCGGTTCAAATCCGGTCGGCGCGTCTAAGTCACGCCGGCGCTCCGGTGGCGGATAGGCTGCGCAGCTCATGCGCCGCCTCCTCCTCAGCTCGCTCGCCGCCCTCGCAGTCCTGATCGTGGCCGCCTCGCCGGCCGCCGCGAAGAATCCCTGGATCGAGACGGACCGTCCGCTCAACATCGCCCACCAGGGCGGCGAGGACGAGTTCCCGTCGAACACGATGTACGCGTTCAAGAAGGCCCTGCGCGCGGGCGCCGACATGCTCGAGCTGGACGTGGGGGTCACGCGCGACGGCAAGGTCGTCGTGATGCACGACACCACGGTCGACGGCAAGACGAACGGCCACGGGACGGTCGCATCGAAGACGCTGAACCAGATCCGCCGTCTCGACGCCGCCTACTGGTTCGCGCCGCGGGCGCAGAGCCACTACAGCCACGACCTCGGGCGCCGCGCCTACAGCTTCCGCGGCATCGCCACCGGCCGGCGCGAGCCGCCCAGGGGCTTCAGGGCCTCCGACTTCAGGGTCCCGACGCTCGCGCAGGTGCTGCAGGCGTTCCCGCGCACCCCGATCAACGTGGAGATCAAGGGCCGCACGCCCACGGAGGACGTGTCCGAGTACGTCAAGAACGCGGAGGTTCTCGCCCGGCTCTTGAAGAACACGAAGCGGCGCGACCTGATCGTCGTCTCGTTCAAGCAGCCAGCGGTGGACCGCTTCCACGAGCTGCTGCCGCGCATCGACGTGGCGCCCGGCATCGAGGGCGCGGCCGCATGGCTCCTGGGCGGCACCTCGCCCGGCCCCGGCGTGGTCGCGTTCCAGGTGCCGATCACCTACCGCCTCGGCGATCAGCTGATCCAGGTTTCCACCGCCGAGAACGTGGCCCGCGCCCACGGTGACGGCTACGCCTGGCAGAACTGGTTCTCGAACGAGGACAAGGACGCGCCCGCCAGCTGGCGCAGGCTGATCGACATGTGCGTCGACGGCACGATGACCTCGCATCCAGTCGCCTTCGAGCGCGTGCTCCGCCGGCACGCGCGCCCCTCTGCCTGCGGTTAGGGCGTAAGCCTCGCTGGCCCGGGGTAGGTCCCCTGTGTCCCGCTGTTCAGCGAGGAGGAGTCGAGAATGGAGCAGACGCCGAGTGGAGGCGCCCTGGGTGGTGGACACCGCCCTGACATCGACTGGGTAGCGGCCGAGCGCTCCCCCGAGTTCCAGGAGCTCGTGAGGAAGCGGAGGGCATTCGTACTGCCCGCGACGGCGTTCTTCATGGCCTGGTACTTCGGCTTCATCATCCTGGCGGGCTACGCGCCGGACTTCATGGGGCGCGAATTCCTGACCGACGGCCTGACCGTGGGCTACGCGCTCGCGCTCAGCCAGTTCGTGATGACCTGGGTGCTCGGCTGGCTGTACGTGCGGCGAGCCACCAGGGTCTTCGACCCGCTGGCGGCACGCGCGGCCGAGGTCGCCTCGCGAGCCGGGCGCCCGGACGCGACAGGAGAGGTGACGCCCCGATGACGCCGATCGCAGCTGTCAACGAAACCGCCCTCGTCGTATTCGCGCTCGTCGTCGGCGTCACGATGGTGGTGACGTACTTCGCCTCCAAGCGCGTCGCATCCGCCACCGACTTCTGGGCCGCCGGCCGCGGCCTCACCGGGCCGCAGAACGGGTTCGCGATCGCGGGCGACTACATGTCGGCGGCGTCGTTCCTCGGGATCGCCGGCCTGATCTTCCTGTTCGGGTTCGACGGCTTCCTCTACTCCGTCGGCTTCCTCGTGGCGTTCCTGACCGTCCTGTTCCTGCTCGCCGAGCGCATGCGCAACGCGGGCAAGTACACGATCGCCGACGTGCTCGCCTACCGGATGAAGCGCCAGCCGGCACGCGCGGCCGCAGCGCTCGGAACGCTCGCGGTCGTCGCCTTCTACCTGATCGCGCAGATGGTCGGAGCCGGCGTGCTGATCGAGGCGCTCGTGGGCATCGACTTCTGGCTGTCGGTCGTGCTCACCGGCGCGTTCATGATCATCTACATCGTGGCCGGCGGGATGCTCGCCACGAGCTGGGTGCAGATCATCAAGGCGTTCCTGCTGATGACTGCGGCGGTCGTGATGACGGTCTGGGTCCTCCAGAGGATTGGCTGGAACCCGCTCGACCTGTTCCGCGACGCGCGCGCCGCGTCCCCCGAGGGCAACGCCTACCTCGAGCCGGGTCTGCGCTTCACCGAGCCGCTCGACACGGTGTCGCTCGGCATCGGCCTCGTGCTCGGCACCGCGGGGCTGCCGCACATCCTGATGCGCTTCTTCACCGTCCCGGACGCGAAGGCGGCACGCTCGTCGGTCATGTGGGCGATGGTGCTGATCGGGATCTTCTACGTGATGACCACGGCGCTCGGCTTCGGCGCGCGCGCGATCCTCGGCGAGGAGGGCGTGGAGGCCGCGGGCACGGGCGGCAACCTCGCCCTGCCGAACCTTGCCGACGAGCTCGGCGGCGAGGTCTTCCTCGCGATCATCGCGGGTGTCGCGTTCGCGACGATCCTGGCTGTGGTCGCCGGCCTCGTTATCTCGGCGTCCGGCGCGGTCGCGCACGACGTCTGGTCGAACATCGTCCGCCACGGCCGCGACTCCGAGCGCGAGGAGGTCTGGGTCGCGAAGATCGCCGCGGTCGCGGTCGGCGCGATCGCGATCGTCATCGCGATCATCGGCGGCGAGGGGCTGAACGTTTCGTTCATGGTCGGCCTCGCCTTCGCCGTCGCCGCGAGCGCCAACTTCCCGGCGCTGCTGCTGGCGCTGACCTGGCGGCGCTTCAACACGACCGGCGCCGTCGTGGGCGTTCTCGTCGGCGTGATCAGCTCGGTGGGCCTCGTGATCATCAGCCCGACCGTGTGGCCGGGGCCGGACTCCGAGGGCGGAGCGCTGGACTGGTACACGCTCACCCAGCCAGGGATCATCAGCGTGCCGCTGGGCTTCCTCGCCTGCTGGCTCGGCACGATGCTGTCGCGCGAGGAGAGCGCGGAGCGCATGTTCGACGAGCTCTACGTGCGGTCCGAGACCGGCCTCGGCGCCGAGGAGGGCACCGGGCTGACGCTCACGGGCCGAAGCGACCAGCGCCGCACGGCGGCAGCCGCCACGACCACAATTCCCCGCTTGTAGGCCCATCAGGTACAACCTGGCCCTGGGGACTACGAGAGGGAGAGTGGATGGAAGGCAGCACCAAGGCGTCGAGTGAGCAGATCGAGCAGCAGCTCGAGGAGCTGCTCGACCAGGAGATCTTCGAGCCGCCGGCCGAGTTCCGCGCGAACGCGCTGATCTCGGACGAGTCGATCTACGAGGAGGCGGCGAGCGACCCCGAGGCCTACTGGGCCAAGCAGGCCGAGGCGCTTGACTGGGCCGAGCCGTGGGACACGGTGCTGGACGAGTCCGAGGCGCCCTTCTACAAGTGGTTCGTCGGCGGCAAGCTGAACGCGTCCCACCAGGCGCTCGACCGCCACGTGGAGGCTGGGCGCGGCGACCGCGTGGCGTTCCACTGGCGCGGCGAGGAGGGCGAGGAGCGCGACGTGACCTACGCCGAGCTCCTGCGCGACACGAAGCGGCTCGCCAACGTGCTGAAGGAGCGCGGCATCAAGCCCGGCGACGTCGTCGGCATCTACCTCCCGATGATCCCCGAGGTGGCCGTCGCGATGCTCGCCTGCGCGCGCATCGGAGCGCCGCACAACGTCGTCTTCGGCGGCTTCTCACCCGACTCCGTGAAGGAGCGGATGGAGTTCTCCGAGGCGAAGGCGCTGATCACGGTGGATCAGGCGCGCCGCAAGGGGAAGGCCGCCGACATCAAGCCCGCCGTCGACAAGTTCCTGGGCGACGTGCCGTCGATCGAGACCGTCGTCGTGGTGCGCAACACCGGCGCGGACGTGGAGATGGACGAGTCACGCGACCTCTTCTACGACGAGGCCATCGAGGCGGCGTTGGAGGACTGCCCCGCCGAGCCGTTCGACGCGGAGCACCCGCTGTTCGTGCTCTACACGAGCGGCTCGACCGCGGCGCCCAAGGGCATCCTCCACACGACCGGCGGCTACCTCACCGGCGTGGCCTGGACGCACAAGTACGTGTTCGACCTGAAGCCCGAAGAGGACGTGTACTGGTGCTCGGCCGACGTCGGCTGGGTCACCGGCCACTCCTACATCGTCTACGGACCGCTCATGAACGGTGCGACGTCCGTGATGTTCGAGGGCGCCCCGGACTACCCCGACAAGGACATCTGGTGGGAGCTCTGCGAGCGCTACGGCGTGACCATCTTCTACACGGCGCCGACGGCGATCCGGGCCTGCATGAAGTGGGGGATCGAGTACCCGCAGCGGCACGACCTGTCGAAGCTGCGGCTGCTCGGCACGGTCGGCGAGCCGATCAACCCGAAGGCGTGGCTCTGGTACTGGAAGGTGATCGGCGGCGAGCGCTGCCCGATCGTCGACACCTGGTGGCAGACCGAGACCGGCCACATCATGATCGCGCCGCTGCCCGGCGTCATCCCGGCGAAGCCGGGGTCGGCCACTAAGCCGCTGCCGGGGATCGACGCGGCCGTGCTCGACGAGGACGGCAACGAGGTCCCGGACGGCGAGCAGGGCCTGCTCGCGCTGCGGCGCCCCTGGCCGGGGATGCTGCGCAACCTCTACCGAGATCCGGACCGCTTCAAGGAGACCTACTTCTCCAAGTGGGACGAGACGACCTACTTCGTCGGCGACGCCGCGCGCCGCGACAAGGACGGCTACTTCTGGGTGATCGGGCGCGTGGACGACACGGTCAACGTGTCCGGGCACCTGCTCTCGACGGCGACCGTGGAGTCGGCGATCGTCTCGCACCCGAAGGTGGCCGAGGCGGCCGTCATCGGGATCGAAGACGAGGACACCGGCCAGGCGATCGTCGCCTTCGTGATCCTCGAGGGAGAGCTGGAGGGTGGCGACGAGCTCGAGGGCGAGGTGCGCGAGCGCGTGGCGGACCGGATCGGCAAGTTCTCGCGCCCGAAGCGGATCATCTGGACGGCCGACGTGCCGAAGACCCGCTCGGGCAAGATCATGCGCCGGCTCCTGCGCGACATCGCGTCGGGCAACGAGCTGGGCGACGTGACCACGCTGCGCGAGCCGGGCGTCATGAAGGACCTTCAGGAGAGCTGGGAGGGCGACGAGTCGTAGACAGCTCGCGTTCCTGCTCCACCTGCCGATAGGGGAGGTATGGGCGCGCTGCGACACCAAGCTTTCTCGCGTGCGCTCGCCGACCCGGAAGCGCTGCTGAGCTAGGTGCGCAGAGCTTGGACGTTGTGGGCCGCCCTGGCGGTGGTGCTGGCCGTGCTCTGCGCAGCGGGGCCCGCGGCGCACGCCGAGACACCGGTCGAGGCCAGAGCCGAGGCGCAGCGCACCCAGCGCGACGGGGTGGTGGCGTTCGCCCGCCGTCAGATCGGCAAGCCCTACGTGTGGGGTGCAACCGGCCCGCGCGGATTTGACTGCTCGGGCCTGATGCTGGCCGCGTACCGATCGGTCGGGCGCAAGATCCCGCGCACGACGACCGCGCAGCTCGCGGGCCTGCGCCGACCGCGCGACCTGCGGCGCGGCGACCTCGTCTTCGGACTACCCCACCACGTGGCCATGTACATCGGTCACGGCCAGGTGATCCACGCGCCCGCACCCGGACGGCGGGTGGAGATCGCCAAGGTCGGCTGGCACAGGCGCTACGCGACCCGCACAGTGTTCAAGAGCCTGCGTTAGTCGCACGGGCGAGGCGCCACGCCGTTTACCATCGCCGGCATGCGCTACCTGATCACCGGCGGCTCCGGCTACATCGGCACGCGGCTCGTGGAGCTGCTCTCCAGTCGTGAGGACACCGAGAAGATCGTCATCGCGGACGTGGTGCCGCCGCGGGGCGGCTACAAGCCGAAGACCGAGTTCGAGCGCGTGGACGTGCGCGATCGCGCCGCGGTCCACTCCGCGCTCCAGCGCGCGAACCCGGACGTGCTCGTCCACCTCGCCTTCATCCTGAACCCCTCGCACGACGAGGGCTTCATGTACGACGTGGACGTGAACGGCACCCACAACGTCCTCGAGGCCGCGGCCGAGGTGGGGATCGGCCAGGTGCTGGTGACCACCTCTGGCGTGGCGTACGGGGCGTTCCCGGACAACCCGAACCCGATCACCGAGGACCACCCCGTGCGCGGGGTGGCGCGCTTCTCGTACGCGCGCGACAAGACCGAGTCGGACCGGATCGTCCAGCTCTGGGCGCTCCAGCACCCGGACGTGATCACGACGATCGTGCGGCCCTGCATCGTGTTCGGGCCGAACGTGGACAACTACCTGCTGCGGCTCTGGACGAAGCAGCCCTTCGCCGTTGACGCCGGCAACCTCGACGGCGCGATCCAGTTCGTCCACGAGGACGACGTCGTCGACGCGATCAGCCAGCTGCTCCTGGGCCGGCATGCCGGCCAGTTCAACCTGTCGCCGGACGGCCTGATGACGCTGCGCGAGTGCGCCGAGGCGCTCGAGACGCCGATCCGCAAGCTGCCGGTCCGGCTCTACCGCGCCCTGGGGAAGGCGCTCTGGCA
>JAXDIL010000084.1:0-3451 GCA_034664005.1 Thermoleophilaceae bacterium
GCCTGATCCAGTACCAGGCGAAGGTCCGCTACGGCCTGATCTGGGTCGCGCTCGACGAACCCGCCGAGCCCATGCCCGACTTCCCCGAATGGGACCACCCCGACTGGCGCGCCTTCCGCTCCTTCGAGAGCTTGTGGCAGGTCAGCACGGCGCGCGTCGTCGAGAACATCCTGGACATCTCTCACTTTCCCTTCGTCCATCCGGGCACGCTCGGTGACCCCGACGCCCCGGAGCTGCCCCCGTTCGAGGTCCGCCCCACCGGCAACGGCATCGAGTACGACTACGAGTGGGTGTACCCGAACGAAGACGCGGCGCACCAGGGCGGCGGATCGCGGAACGTCCACTACGACTATGAGCTCACGTTCCCGTTCACGACCCGCCTGACGATCCATGCCGGCGATGGCATGACGGTCCTCTGGGTGGCTAAGCAGCCGATCGCGGACGACGAGACGCGCCTGTACGCGCACTATGCGGTCAACCACTCACCGGAGAAGCCCGAGAGCACGTGGACTGACTTCGCCCTGCGGGTCTTCGCCCAGGACCAGCCCGTGGTCGAGAGCCAACGCCCGGAGGCCATGCCGGTCGACCTGACCCAGGAAATCCACCTGCGGGCGGCCGACGCCCCCGGCATCGCCTACCGCAAGATGCTCGCCGAGCTCGGCCTCCACTACGCCTGAGGCGACCCTACGACGACGTCTCGGCGTCGAGGAAGATGGCGCCGGCGGGGCAAGCGTTCGCCGCGCGATGGAGTTGCTCGTCCGTCGCGTCCGCGGGATCGCGAACGGTGGCGACGCCTCCGTCCATCTCGAACGCGCCCGGCGCGTAGCGGACGCAGTATTCCGCGCCGATGCACAGCTGGTCGTCGACGTGAACGTCCATTACAGCTCTCCTCAGGTCGTGGTGGTCGTGGGTTGCAGTTCCAGCTCGAGCTCGCGTCGCAGCCCGCCGACGAAGCGGGGCGCGTCCACGGCGAACCCGCCGCACAGCCGGTCTCCGCGCCAGTAGCGCGCGGCCGGGCCGGACTCGAGATCCTCGACTTCGACGCGATCGGCGTCGGCCGTTTCGCCGACCCACTGCAGGCGGCGGCCGTGCTGCAGCGACCACACGAACGGGATCGGGCAGAACGGCTCCTTCGCTCCGAGCATCGATGCCGCGGCGGCCTCACCGTGCCGGACCGCGGTGTCCCAGTGCTCGACGCGTGTGAGACGGCCGAGCAGGCGGTTGGACCAGCGGGCGCAGTCGCCCGCGGCGAACACCCCCGTGGCGCGAGTCCGGCAGCAGTCGTCGGTCGCGACGCCGTCGTCGAGCTCGAGCGCGGGCGCGTCGAGCAGCCAGTCCGTGGCGGGGGCGATGCCGATTGCGACCACGACGGAGTCCGCCGTGACCGCGGCGGCGCCGGCAATCGCCACCTCGTAGCCCGCGGCGGAGCGGGTGATGCGCTCGACGACGGCGCCGACCCGCAGGTCCACGCCCGCGTCGCGGTGCATGCGCTCGATCCGCCTACCGATCTCGACGCCGACGCCGCGCGCGAGCGGAGTCTCCAAGGCCTCGAGCATGGTCACCTCGGCGCCGCGCGCGAGCGCAGCCGTGGCGACCTCGCCGGCAATCAGACCGCCGCCGACGATCACGACCCGGCCCCCTCGCTCGAGCTCGCGAGCGAAGCGCTCCGCATGCTGGACCGTCCTCAGCACGTGGACACCGGGACAGCGGAGGCTCTCCGGCAGCCTCGGTCGCCCACCGGTGGCGATCAGGAGTGCGTCGTAGGGCTCGACCTCGCCGTCCGACAGCTGCACGCGGCGGCGCTCGGTGTCGAGCCTCGTGGCGGCCACGCCAAGGCGGAGCTCGATGCCGGCGTCGGCGTACGCGCCGTGCGGCGAAAGGGCGAGCTCGGCCTCCGGCGGCTCCCGCGTCAGGAGGTCCTTCGACACCATCGTCCGGTCGTACGGCGGGCGAGGCTCCTCGCCGACCAGCATGAGCGAGCCCTCGAAGCCGCGTTCGCGCAACGCGAACCCGCAGCGCCACGCCGCGGGGCCGCCCCCGACGAGGACGACGCGATCACGGCCGGTCATGCCGACTTTTGCTCGCAGCACCTGAGCATTGTATTACATATGCCGAGCGCCATGAGAGTGAATCCTGCGCGCGAGCGTGAGCGCGAACAGCCCGGCCAGCGCCAGACATGGAAGCGCCTCGCTCGTCGCGTCGGCCACGGCTGCGCTGCCCGAGGCGCCCAACATCACGCCGCCGGCGAAGGCGATGCTGAACAGGCTGAAGGCGGCGCCGTCGGCGATGATGTCGCGCTCCGCGAGCGCGTGGAGACGGACGCTGCCAGGCACCCAGAAGGAGCCCACTGCGGCCGCGCACGCGCACACGAGCAGGCCGACGGCGACGCCGCCTGCCGGCAGCGCCAGCGCTACGAACAGCGCGATCCCCACCACGACCGCGAAGCTGGTGACCGGCTCGAGCCCAAAGCGAGCGATCGCGCGGCCGGCGACCGGCGACATCCCCGCCTCGAGCACTCCGGCGGCGGCGAAAACCGCCGCAATCGCGCTGCTCCCCACGCCCAGCCGGTCGAGCCGCAGCGGCATCAATCCGATCAGGACCCCCATGCCGGCCGACGGGAGCAGGACGAGCCACATCGCGCCCATCACGACCCGCCCTCGGCGGCGGAGCGCCTGCGCGGGCGCACCATCCCAGCGAACCCGCGCGCCGGGCTCGCGCGCCATCACCAGCGCCCCGGCCACCGTGGCAACGGCGATCCCGCCGAAGACCGCCGCTATCGAGGTCTCCAGCGCGACGGCGCCGAGGATCGGCCCGAGCAGTGTCCCTGCGATGCCGAGCCCCAGCACCACCCCGAGCGCCTGCGGCCGGCGATTCGGCGGCGCCGCCGCGGCCACCCACGTCAGCGAGCCCGCCCACACGGCGCTGCCCGCCATACCCTGCGCAGCCCGCACCGCGAACATCGGGGCGTAGTCGTCGACGACGGCGAACGCCGCGCTGGTCACTCCGAGGAGCAGCAGGCCGAGCAGCACGGTGCGCTTGCCCCCCAGACGCGTCGCGAGCACGCCCGCCGCGACCGCGCCGACCGCGAAGCCGGCGGAGAATACGCCCGCCAGTAGCCCCGCCTGCGTCGTGGTGAGCTCGAGGTCGCGCTTCAGCTCGGGCAGCAGCGGGGCGAGGATCGCGAACAGCGCGGCCTCCCCTGCCAGCATCGCACCGAGAAGCCATGTCAGGCGCGTGAGCGCGCGCGAGGACCGCTCCTCGGCGGTGGTCGCCGTCACACGAGCGACGAAGCGGCGCCGGGCTCGACGACGGCCTTGATGGCCTCGCCGCGCGCCATCGCCTCCAGCGCCTCCTGCGCGCGGTCCAGCGGGAACCGGTGGCTCACGACCTCCTCGAGCGGGAAGCGATCGTGGTGGCGGGCCACAAAGCGGATCGCCTTGTACTGGTGCTC
>JAXDIL010000096.1:0-44526 GCA_034664005.1 Thermoleophilaceae bacterium
CGGCGGATGAACGTGATCGGCGTGCCACTCTCGACCCTGTGACCCGGCGCTGATGGCCACCGCGGGCAGCAGCTTGCGGAGCGTCGCGCGGACGCGGTCGGCGAGCGCCGGCTCTCGAGCGACCGCCTCGCGCAGGAACCAGACGCCGTAGGCGATGTGGCGCTGCTCGTCGTGGTGGATGCGCGAGTAGCCCTCGACGAAGCCCGGCAGCAGCCCCTGATCCGAGAGGTAGCGCGTGATGAACTCGAACGCGGTCAGCCCGAGCGTCGCCTCGATCACCAGGTGGTAGGTCGTGACGAACTCGACCTTGGCGACCGCGTCGCGCGGCTCGGCAACGAGCCGGTCGTGCGCCTCCACCAGCGCCCCGTCGAAGATCACGCCGAACGATTCGCCGAGCTGCTCGCGCGAGCGGGCCACGTGCTCGGCGATCGTGTCGGGCTCCGCGACCACCTCGTCCTGGAAGCGCGCGTAGAACTGCATGTGGCGCGCCTCGTCGACCTGCTGGGTGGCGAGGTAGGTTGTCTCCTCCTCCGAGTCGCCCGCCATGACCAGTCCGGCGAACTTCGTGGTGATGCGCTCCTCGGCGACCATGAGCGACGAGAGCGCCCAGTACACGAGCGCCCTGTCCTCCTCACCCAGCCGCTCGGCCCAGTCGGCCCGGTCCCGATCGAGGTCGACCTGCCACGGGCTCCACTGCTCCTCCTCCCAGTGCTGGTAGAGCGTCTGCGGGTCGTGGAGGTGGACGTTCGTGCTCATCACAGGGGGCGCAGCGCCGGACGGCCGTCGCTCATGACGATCTCATAGACCTGCGCGTCCATCGCGCCGCTGCGGAAGACCCGCTCCGGGACGATCACCTCGAAGTTCTCCTCCTGAGAGCCCGCCAGCGAGAAGGTGCGGCCCACGGCGGCGATCCTGCCGTCGAGCGCCAGCGCGATCGGGCGTCCGCCGCCCGGGATGCCGTTCGGCACCGTGCCGGTGAGCTCGCCTGGCACGAAGCCCGAATCGAGGTCCACCTCCGCGAGCTCCCGCTCCTGGTGGATCTGGGCCGTGGCGACCCCGCTCTCGAGAGGAACCGAGGCGACCGAGCGGCCCAGCAGCTCGCGGTGCGGTCCGATCCGGTAGAGCCCCGGCGCGTCGGGTCCGTCGCCGCTGCCGAACCACGCGAGCTTGCGGCGCACCGCCGCCGCACGCCGCAGCGCGAGCTCGCGCGGGTCGAAGCTGTACTGCCCGCCGATCGTGTTGAGCTCGGTGCCCACCCGATGGAAGATCGTGACGCTCTGCGCCTGTGCCCGCGCCGCGACGGGCTCGAGCAGCGAACTGCCGTCCAGGCCCGCGGGTTCCTCCACGCCCGCGAGATCGAGGATCGTGGGCAGCACGTCGATGGTCTCGACGTGCCGGTCGATCACACGTCCCCGGCGCTGGCCCGGCAGCTTCACGATCAGGGGCACAGGCGCGAGGTCCTCGACGTTCTCGGGCCTGACCGTGCGACGCTCGAAGCCCGTGCGGAACCCGATGCCGTGGTCCGCCACGACCACCACGAGCGCGTCGCGGTACAGCCGCATCCGCCGCATGTGGGTGAGCAGCTCGCCGAGCAGGCGGTCCGCCAGGCCGAGCTGCAGCAGATGGCGCTGATAGGAGACCTTCACGAGCCACGGCACGCCGAAGCCGGTCTCGCTATTGAGTCCGTCGATCGGCTCGGGGGCGTGGCGGCGGTAGTGCCGGCCCGAGGGGTAGAACTGCCACGGCACGTGCGGCAGGAGCACGTGCTTGAACCAGAGCGTCGGCCGTGGCCTGGGCCGGATCGTCCGGACGAACTCGCGGAACCGCCTCACCTTGCCGCCGCCGAGGTGGCTCAGCGCGGTGCCCTCGAGCGGCTCGCACAGGCTGGTGGGGCACAGCCCCGTCGCCTCCTCGGACGCGTTCACCTCATAGCTGTCGGCGAGCAGCGTGAACAGGTTCTGTGGATGCGAGTAGACGTCCGATTGCAGGCCCTTGCGCGGATAGCGGCCGTCCAACATCGCTGGCACGGCGAGCGCGGTGCTGTCGTGCACCGCGGTGGCGCCCCGGTACCAGGACGCATCGCTCGCGAGGGCGGCGAACGCGGGATAGCGCTCGGCGTCGATCCGCTCGCCCGGGCCCATGAGCGAGGTGAGCGGCAGCTCGTCGAAGACGACCACCACGATCGTCTCCGGGGGACGGTCCTGGCGCGTGGGCGCCGTCGCGGTCCCCTGCCGAACCTCGGCGGGATGCGACGCGTCCGGTTCGAGCAGCGCGAGCGCCAGCGCCACGACCACGGCGGCAACCGCCGCCGCACTGGCCACGCCGAGGACGGGGTGCTTCCGCACGAAACCCCAGCGTAGCCCGCAGTTTCAGTCAGCGCGAGCGAAGAATCCAGCGTGTCACGGGGTCGAGCAGGGCCAGCAGTCTCGGGAGCGGCCACGCCGTGATCCGCATCAGCGTCGCCACGAGGCCGCCGCGCCGGCGACGCGCGAGGCGCGGCCCGATCTCGGCGAGCAGGGTCGCCACGCCCACCATCGGGCGGGTGATCACCGTGATCTCGCGGACCTTGCCGTCGGGCCCGACGCGGATCCTGTCGGCGCCCCACAGCTCGCGCCCGCCCATCCGGCCCTCCCAGAAGAAGGCGTGCGTGTCGCCGCTGTCGAAGTCGTCGACGATCCGGAGCTCCTCGAACGAGTCGAGCACGCTGCGGTAGGTGTCCGCGACGAGCTCGCGACCCTCGAACGGCCAGGCGGTGACAGCCGAGTGGAGCACGACGTCAGGCGCGAGCGTCTCGATCAGGGCGTCCGCGTCGCGAGCGGCGATTGCATCCTGGAACGCGTGGCTCATGGAATCAGTCTCTCACTGACTAACGTCTCGGCGGTGAGCACCGGGGCAGCAGACCAGGTGGCGGCCGCGCTCGTGGACACGTGGGTCCACCTGCTCGACGCTCATCCGGACGCGTGGAGCCATCAGGCCGACGGAGTAGCGGCATGCGCGACCGGGATTCCGCTGCCGGGCCTGAACGGCGTCTGGTCAGCTCGGCGCGACCCGGATCCAGCCGAGCTCGAACGCCTGCTCAGCGAGTTGAGCGCGCGCGGGCTGCCCCACATGCTCCAGCTGCGCCCGGAGAGCGAGCCCGACGCGCTCGCGGTGCCCGAGCGCCTCGGCCTCGTCCCGGCCGACGACGTGCCGATGATGCGTCTCGACGATCCCGCGCTCCTGGATCGCGCCGCGTCGGGCGCCCCCGAGCTCGACGTGCGGCGCATCCGGGCCGACGAGGGAGCGCTCCACACCCGCACGGTCGCCGCGGGCTTTGGCGAGGACGCCGACCACTTCGCCCGCCTCCTCCCCGAGCCGCTGCTGGCGCTCGACGGGGTGCGCACCTACGTGGGCGAGGTCGACGGCGCGATCGTGACCACCGCGCTCGGCACGAGCTACCGGGACTACGTGGGGATCTTCAACGTCGCCACGCCACCCGACCACCGGCGCCGCGGCTACGGCGCGGCGATCACCGCCCGTGTTGTGCTCGACGGCCTCACCGCCGGCTCGAGCTGGGCGTGGCTCCAGTCGAGCGAGGCCGGCTACCGCGTCTACGAGGCACTCGGCTTCAAGACCGTCGAGCGCCTGCGCTGCTGGGTGCGCGTCTAGGCGAAGAACTTCGCGGCGAGCAGCTCGACCGTGCCCTTCGTGCGCATGGTGGTCGGGCCGAGCAGCCTGTCGAGCTGCTTTCGGTCGAGCGAGGACTCGAGCGTGCCGCTGCTCGGCAGCCAGTAGAGCTCACGCCCGCCGAAGGCGAGCCGGTCGTCGTCGGTGGCGAGCGCCAGCACCTGCTTGCGCGCCGCGGCCGAGGGCTTCGAGTCCAGCATCGAGACTTGGAGCTTCCCCTGGGACGCCTCGACGGCCTTCGCCGGGAACGGCTCCTCCGCGGCGATCGCCCTCAGTTCGCGCGCGCTCCGCAGGAAGACGCGGACCTCGTAGCCGAGCGACTGCTCGAGCTGCCGCTCGAGCTCGCCGGCCATGTCGCGCGCGGCGTCGAAGACCACGTTGCCGCTGGTCCGGAAGGTCGCCACCTCCTCCGCCCCCACGGCCGCGAACAGCTCCTTCAGCTCGGCGCTCGATACGCGATGGCTCTTGCCGACGTTCACGCCCCGCAGGAATGCCGCGTACCTCATGCCCCTCAGGCTCTCAAACCAGGTTCACCGGCGGTTTACACGCCATGCAGAACTCGAGCCGACACTCCAGTCATGCACGCCATCGGCAGGGTGCTCTACATCGCGGCCGTCACCTGTTACCTGCTCGGACGCGTCCTGGCGGGCGACACGTCGCATCCGGAGACCGTGGTCTACGCACTCACGGCGGCGTTCGGGCTCAACTTCCTGATGGCCTCCTGGCACTCGCTCTGGGTGTCGAGTTAGGGAACCCGAAGTCCGCGCTTCCGCACGAGCGAATCGTGCGCTAAATTCGACCCGTGGACGCGCGTAGGACAGACGTTCTCAAGGCCTCGCCCCGGATGTTCGACTCCGAGCTCTTGGACCGCCTCTCGCGCGTGCATCCGGCCGTCCCCGTGCTGATCTTCGTCCCCGCGATCACCGCCCTGTTCGTGGCGGGCGCGCGCGGCGAGCCCACCACCGCGCAGGTCGTGGGCCTCGTGGCCGCGGGCTACGTCTTCTGGACGCTGACCGAGTACTGGATGCATCGGCTGATCTTCCACTTCGAGCCCGAGGAGGGTCTCGGAGCGCGGCTCCACTGGATCATCCACGGCGTCCACCACGACCATCCGAACGACCCGCTCCGGCTCGTGATGCCGCCGTCGGTGAGCATCCCGCTCGCGCTCGGCTTCTGGGGCCTGTTCGTGCTGGTGCTCGGCACGCCGTGGGCGCACGTCTTCGCCGCCGGCTTCCTCGCCGGCTACCTCGCGTATGACATGACCCACTACCACGTGCACCACCACCGGCCGCGCACGCGCGTGGGCAAGCTGGTCCGCGAGCTGCACATGCGCCACCACTTCCAGGACGACACGAAGGGCTTCGGCGTGAGCGCCCCGTTTTGGGACTACGTGTTCGGCACGCCGCAGCGGCGCGCCGGGCGCGTCTAGCCGGTCCGCTCGGAGCGGCGGAAGCGCCGCAGTCGCAGCGCGTTGGCGACCACCGACACGCTCGAGAAGGCCATCGCCGCGCTGGCGATCACCGGGTTCAGCAGGCCGATCGCCGCGAGCGGGATCGCGGCGACGTTGTAGCCGAACGCCCAGCCCAGGTTCTGCTTGATGGTCCGCAGCGTGGCCCGGCTAAGGCGGATCGCGTCGGCGGCGGCGCGCAGGTCGCCGGTCACGAGCGTGAGGTCTGACGCCTCGATCGCGACGTCGGTGCCGGTGCCGATCGCGAGGCCGAGGTCGGCCTGGGCGAGCGCCGGCGCGTCGTTCACGCCGTCGCCGACCATCGCCACGACGCGACCCTCGGACTGGAGGCGCTTCACGACGTCGGCCTTGTCCGACGGCAGCACCTCGGCGATCACCTCGTCGATCCCGACCTCGTCCGCGACCGCTCGAGCCGTCGTCTCGTTGTCCCCGGTGAGGAGCACGGGCCTGAGGCCGAGCTGCTTGAGCGACGCGATCGCCTCGGCCGAGCTGGGCTTCACCGTGTCGGCGACGACGAAGACCGCGCGCGCCGCGCCGTCCCAGCCGGCGACGACGGCGGTCTGCCCGCGCGACTCGGCCGCGGTGCGTGCGGCCTCGAGCTCCGGCGCGAGCCGGAGGCCGCCGTCGGCGAGCAGCGCGGCGCGCCCCACGACGACCGCGTGCCCCTCGACTATGCCCTCCACACCGAGGCCCTCGCGGTTGGCGAAGCCCTCGACGGGCGGGAGCGCGCCAGCGGCCGCCTCTGCGGCCTTCGCGATCGCACGCGCCACCGGGTGCTCCGAGGCGTGCTCGAGCGCGCCCGCCAGCCGCAGCGCGTCCTCGCGCGCCACGCCGTCGGCCGGCGTGACATCCACGAGGCTCATGCGGCCGGTCGTGACGGTGCCGGTCTTGTCGAGCAGGACCGTGTCGACGGCGCGGGTCGACTCCAGGACCTCTGGGCCCTTGATGAGGAGGCCGAGCTGCGCGCCCCGGCCGGTGCCCACCATGAGTGCGGTCGGGGTCGCGAGGCCGAGCGCGCATGGGCAGGCGATGATCAGGACGGCCACCGCTGCGGTGAACGCGAAGCTCGCGGTCTCCCCCGTGCCGAGCCAGAAGCCGAGCGTCGCCACGGCGAGCCCGATCACGATCGGGACGAACACTCCGGAGACGCGGTCGGCCAGCCGCTGGACGGGCGCCTTGCCGGTCTGCGCGTCGGTCACGAGCCGCGCGATCTGCGCGAGCGCGGTGTCCGCGCCGACCTTCGTGGCGCGCACGACGATCCGGCCGCCGGAGTTGACGGTCGCGCCGGCGACCTCCGAGCCGGGACCCACCTCGACCGGCACGGACTCGCCGGTGAGCATGCTCATGTCGACCGCCGAGGAGCCCTCCTCGACCACGCCGTCGGTGGCGACCTTCTCGCCCGGCCGGACCACGAAGCGGTCCCCCACCGCGAGCTGCTCGACGGGCACACGGCGCTCGATGCCGCTGGCGTCCACCACAGCCACCTCCTTGGCGCCGAGCTCGAGCAGCGACTTCAGCGCCGCCCCGGCGCGTCGCTTGGCGCGCGCCTCGAAGTAGCGGCCGGCGAGGATGAAGGTCGTCACGATCGAGGCGGTCTCGAGGTAGATCTCGTCCGTGCCCCCGCCCTGCTTCGGGAGGAGGTCGAAGCTCATGCGCATCTCGGGCATTCCGGCGTCTCCGATGAAGAGCGCGTAGAGCGACCACAGCCACGCCGCCAGCACGCCGACCGAGATCAGCGTGTCCCTCGTGGCCGCGCCGTGCTTCAGGTTCGCCCAGGTGGCCTTGTGGAACGGCCAGGCGCCCCACAGCACGACCGGCGTGGCGAGGTTGAGCGACAGCCACTGCCAGTTGTCGAACTGGAGCGGCGGGATCATCGACATCAGGAGCACAGGCACCGACAGCAGCCCCGAGATGAGCAGCCGGCGCCGCAGCGAGGCGGTTGGGTCGGCGTCGCCGGGCGCCGCGGGGAGCGCCGCGCTGTAGCCGGCAGACTCCACCGCGCCGAGCAGGTCCTCGGGCGCGACCGTCGCCGGGTCGTAGTCGACGCTCGCCTTCTCGGTGGCGTAGTTCACCGTGGCCATGACGCCCTCGACATCGTTCAGCCTGCGCTCGATCCGGTTCGCGCAGGACGCGCAGGTCATCCCCTCGATCGGCAGGTCAACGTGCTCGCGAAGGGCGCTCATAGCGACGCTTCGCCCTCGGCGCTCATGGCACCCATGCCCGCCGGGCGCTCGGCCTGGCGGGCGGCGAAGGCGGCGAGCTTTGTGCTGGTTGCCGAGGTCATGCGAAACCACCGTAGCATACCCCCAGGGGGTATCTGTGTTAAGCTCTGCGCATGGCCACCTCAGGCACCACCGAAACGCGCGGGTACACCGCCACGAAGGACCAGCTCCTCAAGCGGCTGCGCCGCATCGAGGGCCAGGTGGGCGGCATCGAGCGGATGGTCGAGGACGACCGCTACTGCATCGACGTCCTGACCCAGATCTCCGCCATCCAGGCAGCGCTCGACAAGGTCGCCCTCGGCCTCCTCGACGACCACGCGCGCCACTGCGTCGTGGGCGGCCCAGATTCGAAGAAGGACGAGCGCACCGAGGAGCTGATGGCAGCCGTAGGGCGCATGATGCGCCGCGGCTGACGTCCTAGCACTTCGGCCCCACGAACCCATCCAGCGTCGCGACGTCCGCCTTACAAGACACATAGATCGTGTACGCGCCGGACCGCGTCCAGTGCAGGCCAAGCAGGTCGCACGCGTCGCAGAAGATCGCTCGAATTCCATCTGAGCGATTGTCGAACGAGTACCGCGGGTGCGACCACCCACGCCCCGTGTTGATGAACCGACAGCCGTCAGAGTGGATCAGGCCGCGCAGAAGGAGCGCCGGCCAGCGCTCGACCAGATCGCGCTGCCACGCCGTGAGCTCGATGCTCCGCTCGTGCTTGCGCCCCGGCCCATGCTGCGGGAACAGGCAGGGCCAGCTCTTCGAATAGGCGAAGAGCTCGTGCCAGCCCTCCTTGCGCACCCAGCCAACGCGGTTCTGCGGCATCACGGCCGCGATCGCGCGCTCGCACTCCGAGGCGATGCCTGGGTAGCGTGCGTCCAGCGAGATCCTGAGCTTGAACACGCCCCGCGGATGCGGCGAGAGGCAACCGTCTCCGAGGTACATGCCGAGGAGGTAGACGTACGCTGCCGGAAGGGCGGCGAGGTCGTGCGCCGCTCCGCAGCCGCGGCAGGTCGTCCCGTCGGGGTCACGTCGCCCGGGAATCTGCCCTTCGAGCCAGTCGCGGACCGTCGACCTCGGCACCTGAACTCGCCGCGCGATCTCGCTCGTGGACAGCCCCTCCGCGAAGTGCGCAAGTCCGGGAAACCAACTCGATCGGATGCGTCATACGAACACATGTTCGTGTTACACCCGGACGGAAATGCGGCTGAGAGGAGTCGAACCTCCACGCCCCTTTCGGAGCACAGGCACCTGAAGCCTGGGCGTCTACCAATTCCGCCACAGCCGCGAGCGAGCCGCAACTCTAGCGGGGCGCAGGGGGTCTGACGGCCAGCTCGGCGACCAGCGCGGAGTGGTCTGAGAGCTTGTCGTCGCGGCGCCAGTCGTGGCGGTAGGAGCAGGCGCTTACCGCCACCTCGGCCGAGGCGATGAGGTGGTCGAGGCGGTAGCCGCCGCCCCAGCGGGGCCACTCCCAGCTCGGCTCCTTCGAGTCGAACCCGTTCAGCTCGCGGAAGGCGTCGCGGAAGCCGGCCGGCTCGAGCCCGCGGACGAGCGCCGACTCGGCGAGGTCCCAGCGCTCGCCGCGGTCCTCGCGGAGGCGGCCGTAGCGGTCGCGGGCGAACGTCCATACGCTGCCGTCGGGGAGCTCCTTGCGCGGCGTGTTCAGGTCGCCGAGCACGACGCGCGCGCCGGAACCGGCCCGCAGGTGCCGGGAGACCGCCTCGTGCGTCAGGACCTTCGCCAGCCCGGGCTTCGGGCTGATCGGCGAGTGCACGTTCACGACCTCGATCCCGTCCACGCGCGCGGCGAGCACTCGCTCCGCCCAGGGCAGATCCTCGACGGGCACGACCGCGAGCGGTCCGCGCGCAGCGGTGAGAACCGCGAGCGGGCGGCTGCCCTCGCGCGCGGCCGGCAGCGGCGCCAGCTCGCTCGACAGGCCCGCTTCGCCGAGCCGCTCCACCCAGGCCGCGGCGGTGGCCGGCGTGACCTCCTGGAGGCACACGACGTCGGGGCCGAGCTCCAGCACGCGCTCGGCCTGCTCGGCCAGCCGGGTCTTGCGCCCGGCCACGTTCCAACTGACGAGAAGCACCGCATAGAGTCCTACCCACCAAGCTCGACCAAGGAGAGAGAAATGCCGTACGAGGTACCGCCGCTCCCCTACGACTACGACGCGCTAGAGCCTCATGTCGACGAGGCCACCATGCGGGTGCACCACGACAAGCACCACCAGGCGTACGTCGACAAGGTGAACGCGGCGCTCGAGGGCACCGAGTGGGCGGACAAGCCGATCGAGGACGTGATCGCGAACCTCTCGCAGATCCCCGACGACAAGCGCACGGCCGTGCGCAACAACGGCGGCGGCCACTACAACCACTCGCTCTTTTGGGAGTGGATGTCACCTGACGGTGGCGGCGAGCCGAGCGGCGACCTGGCCGCGGCGATCGAGTCGGCCTTCGGCTCGTTCAGCGACTTCCAGGGCAAGTTCAAGGACGCCGGCGTGGGCCAGTTCGGCTCCGGCTGGTCCTGGCTCGTGCACGACGGCTCGGGTCTCGCGGTCGTCTCCACGGCCAACCAGGACAACCCGCTCACCGACGGCAAGACCCCGCTGCTCGGCGTCGACGTCTGGGAGCACGCCTACTACCTGAAGTACCAGAACAAGCGCCCGGACTACATCGACGCCTGGTGGAACGTCGTGAACTGGGACAAGGTCGCCGAGGACTTCAGCTCGGCGGCGGGCTAGCCAGCAGCTGCTGGGTCACATCGCGGGCGCGCTTCGCGGCGTTGAGGATCTCGAGCAGGTCCTCGCGCCGCGGGTCGTCCGGCCCGGTCTCCTCCAGCACGAACGTCGTGAAGTTCAGGATCACGCCGAGCTGATTGTTCAGGTCGTGCACCGCTTCGCGCAAGCCTCGAAGCCTATGCTGAAAGCGTGAGCGACTGGGTTGGGCACGCGCAGAAAGAGCTCGAACGCGAGGGCTACCGGGTGAGCGGACCGCGCTCCGCCGTGGTCGAGACGCTCGCCGACCTCGGCTGCAGCGTCACGGCGAAGGAGATCGCCGACAGCCTCCACTCCCGCGGCCAGGACGTCGGCGTCGCGAGCATCTACAGGACGCTCGAGCTACTCGACAAGCTGCGCCTGACGCGGCGCGTGGACGCCGCCGAGGGCGTGGCGCGCTACGAGCCTGTCGGGCCGAGCGGCGAGCACCACCATCACATCGTCTGCGAGTCGTGCGGCGCGGTCTCGGCCTTCGAGGACTCCGGCCTCGAGCGCGCCATCGAGCGGCTCGCGAGCCGGGTCGACTACGCGATCGACGCCCACGACGTGACGCTCCGGGGCGAGTGCCCCGCCTGCCGGGCCGGCTAGGCCCTGCAGCTCACGCGGTCGCCTGACATCCCGCGCACCAGCGCTGCGGCGTCCGCGGCCAGTGCGCCGGCGTAGGTGTCGCCGGGCGTGCCCTTCGCGCCGAGCGAGTCGGCGTAGAGGGGGTCGCCGATGCGCGCGCCCGCCTCGCGCGCGATCGCCCGCTCGATGTCCGGGTTCACGGAGCTCTCGGGGAAGACCGCCTCGACGCCCTCACGCCTGATCTGCTCGACGAGCTTCTGGACGTCGCCCGCCGATGCCTGTGCCTGCGTGGAGAGCGACGGGATCACCGCGCCGACCACCCTGACGCCGTAGCGGCGCGCGAAGTATTCGAGCGCGTCGTGTGTCGTCACGATCTTGCGCTTCGCGGGCGGCACGCGCTTGACGCACGCCTCGATCCTGGCGTCGAGCCGCCGCAGCTCGCGCTCCACCCGGGCGGCGTTGCGCCGGTAGAGCGTCCGGCCGCCCGGGTCGCGCTTCGACAGCTGCGCGCGGATCGCCTCCACGGCGCGCACCCCGTTGCGCGGGTTCTGCCACCAATGGGGATCGTCGTCGAGCCGCTCGACCGAGTCGAACAGCGACACCACGGGCGCGTTCCCCCCCGCGTTGCCGATCACGTCGTCGAGCCAGCCGTCGACCTCGCCGCCGGAGCGGAACACGAGCTTCGCGCGCGCCACGGCCGCCACGTCGCTCGGGCGCGGCTCGTAGTCATGCGGATCGCCCCCCGGGCGGAGCATCCCGTCGACGGACACGCGCGCACCGCCGACCTCGCGGACGAGGTCGGCCACCTGGGTCGTGGTGGCCACGACCGGCAGCCCGCTACCCGATGAGCTATCGCTCCCGCACCCGATTGGGGTGCCCACCGCTACCGCGAGCGCCACCGCCGCCACTGCGAGGGATCCGCGCATCGCCCCTGAGCTTACTGAGAATCATTCTCAGTCCCCCGGCCGGCTCGGTGAGCTCGCGGGCCAGCGCGCGCGCTTCTCTCCAATCGTCCAGCGACCAGCCCACAGGCACGTCGGATTCCACGACCGCGACCTGGTCATCCTGGTATCGCCTCGTCACAGCTTCCTGCTGCTCAGCCACGCAATTTCCCCCGGGGTAGGTGTTACCCGCACCGAGATGCTCAGGAAACCCGCTGGAAAGTTATGTCCCCATCCGCGCACAAACTGGGGTACAAGTGATTGGTTATGGCCCCCCTCACCGTGATGATCGCGGACGATGATGCGCTGGCTCGCGCCCTGATCGAGGCGATCGTCGAACGCGACGGCGAGCTCGTGCTGGTCGCCTCGGCGGAGGACGCCGAGCGAGCGATCGAGCTGGCCGGCGAGCACCAACCGGACGTGGCGGTGCTCGACTGGGTCATGCCCGGCGGCGGCGGCGAGGCCGCCGCCCGCGAGATTCTTCAGCGCAGCCCCAAGACCAGGATCGTGGCGCTCACCACGGGGACGCGCGAGGCGGCTGCGGACACGCTTCGCGCCGGCGCACGCCGCGCCGTCGTCAAGGGCTCGCCTCCCGAGGAGCTGCTCCGGACGATCCGCGCAGCCGCGGCGTCCGGCGACAGCTAGCTAGGAGTCCTCGGCGTCGTACGCCTGGGAGCTGACCATCTCCCGGGCCTGCTCCTCCGAGAGCTCCATGTCCGGGTGGTCCTCCGCGACGTGTTTGCGGACGGCGTCCGTCAGGTCGTCGTCGTTCGCCGCCTGGAGGGTCTTGCCACATTCACAGTCGATCACGCGCATGGGCGCAGGCTATCGCCACGCACCGCCGCCGGGTGAGCGCGTTACGATCGCCGCGCCGTGGGCGCTGCCGAGATTGCCGTAATCCTCGCGGCCGGCGTCGCCGCCGGCGCGATCAACACGCTCGTGGGCAGCGGCACGCTGATCACGTTCCCCGTGCTGCTCGCGTTCGGCTACTCCCCCGTGACGGCGAACGTTTCGAACTGCGTCGGGCTCGTGCCCGGCTCGATCACGGGGGCGATCGGCTACAGGCGCGAGCTCAAGGGCGAGAGCAAGCGCACGCTCCGCTTCGCGGTGGCGTCCCTGCTCGGCGGCATCACCGGCGCGATCCTGCTGCTGGTCCTGCCCGCCTCCGCCTTCGAGGCGATCGTGCCCGTCTTCATCGCCATCGCGCTCGTCTCGGTGCTCCTCCAGCCACGACTGGACCGGCTGGTGGCCGAGCGCCGCGCGCACCCGGACTTCCACGGCACCGGGCTCCCGCGCGTGCTCGTCTATTTCGCGGGCGTCTACGGCGGCTACTTCGGCGCCGCCCAGGGGATCCTGCTGATCGCGATCCTCGGCTTCGCCCTGCCGGACGACCTCCAGCGCATCAACGCCCTGAAGAACGTGCTCGCGGGCGTGGTGAACGGGGTCGCCGCGCTCATCTTCGTCGCCGTCGCACACGTCGCGTGGGGGCCCGCCGCGCTGCTCGCGGTGGGCTCCGTCGCGGGCGCGCAGCTGGCCGCACGCTACGGCCGGCGGCTATCGCCGCAGGCCCTGCGGTGGGTGATCGTGGCGGTTGGAATCGCCGCGATCGTCCAGCTCGTCGCCTAGCGCAGCCTGAACAGCTCCCTGGCGGCGAACGCCGTGTCCGGGAAGTCCGAGAAGACCCCGTCGATCCCCATCTCGTAGAACTTCAGGTACTCGAAGATCGGGTTCCCCTGATAGCTCGGGTCACTCGGCATCGCGTCGTTCCTGAACGTCCAGGTGTGGATCAGGAGCTTGTGGGCGTGCGCTCTCTGGATCAGGTCGGTCGTCTTCTTGATGTTCCCGGCCGGGTCGGTGCCGACGATGTAGACCTTCCACGGGCCGATCCCGTCGGCGTAGGTCTTGATCTCCGCCAACCCGTCGTCCGTGGCGAAGTAGCCGAAGGTGCGGGCCATCAGGCCCGCATCGCCTGAGACCGTCCAGTCGTACGGGCGGTCGTACGGCGGCGCGTAGGTCGGGTCGCCGTTCGCGTCCGTGTCGTTCGCGTCCACGAGCTGCACGAGCCGGACCCGCGTCATGCGATTCAGCTGCTTCAGGTTCGACTGCTCGAACGACTGGATGAACACGGGCGAGTTCTTCCGGTTCAGCCCATTCCGCTTCAGGACCCTTACGAGGCGCCCCTCGAGCGGCAGCCCGAGGCCCTGGTGGAACGTCGGGTGCTTCGTCTCGGGATAGATCCCGATCGTGCGCCCGCGGCGCTTCGACTCGCGCTTCGCGAGGTTGATGACCTCCTGGAGCGTCGGGATCTTGAACCGCCCGTCGAACTCGGTCGGGCGTCCGGCGCGCGTCTGCTTCGCGCCGAGCGTCTTGATCTCCCTGAGCGTGAAGTCGGACGCGAACCAGCCCTCCGTGGGCACGCCGTCGACAGTCTTCGTGGTCTTCCGACTGGCGAACTCGGGGTGGTCCGCCACGTTTGTCGTGGCCGTGATGTCGGGCTCGTGGCGAGCGATCAGCACGCCGTCCTTCGTCACGACGAGGTCGGGCTCGATGTAGTCGGCGCCGAGCTTGATCGCGAGTGCGTACGACTGCAGCGTGTGCTCGGGCAGGTACCCAGTCGCGCCGCGGTGGCCGATCACGAGCGGACTCTGCTCCTTCGGCGCGTGCTGCTTGTGCTTGCGCTTCGCCTCCGCCAGCGGCGCGATCAGCGCTCCCATGACGAGGATGGACAGCAGCAACAGGAGCCAGACGCGAGTCTTCATCGATCGAACCTACCCCAGACGGGGCCGCCGGGCTAGTTCTCGCGTTACGGAAGATCAGGACCCGGGAACCCTGCCCACCATGAGTCATGGTGGGGGGCGTTTCAAGCTGCTGTCGTTGTCGTGCGCGCTTGCGGGGGTGGTCGGGGCAATCGCCGCGACGCCGGCCGCGGCCCAGACCCTTCCGGCCGAGCCGCCGCTCGCGACGTCGAGCAACGTGCACGTCCTGAGCCATATCCCGGGCAGCGCCGCCGGGATGGTCTTCAGGGACCACTACGCCTACGTGAGCGGTTGGGGCGGGATCACCGTGCTCGACATCGCGAAGGCAGACGCGCCCAAGACGGTGGGCGCGCTGCCACTCCCCCACTTCGAGAACGAGGACGTCGACGCGTGCGGCGACACGCTGCTCGTGGTGAACGACCGCGTGACGAGGGACTTCGGCGCGGTCATGTACGTCGTGAACATCGCGAACCGCGCGGCGCCCAGGCTCGCCGCGGTGCTGCCGCTCGGCCTCACCGGCACCGGGCGTGGCTCGGGCCACATCGCGAACTTCGTGAAGGCAGACTGCTCTCAGGTCTGGGTGGACGGCGGCGACCACGTCGAGGTCGTCGACCTGAGCAACCCGGCCGCACCGAAGTCGCTCGGCAAGTTCGTCTCGGCGGCGTCGGACAGCGCAGCCTTCAGGGTCTCGCACGACACCGAGCTGGACAGCACCGGCACCGTCTGGAACGTTGGTGGCGGCGGCGCGGCCGGCTACCGCCTGACCGGCGATCCGCTGGCGCCCCGGCTGCTCGGGACGACCGGCGACGCCGGACGCAACCCGTCCCCGTACAACGACTTCATCCTCCACAACTCGCAGCGCCGCGGAGACACGCTGCTCGTGACGGAGGAGGACTACATCGACACCGACGAGGAGCCGCCGGGCGGCTGCCGCGGCCAGGGCAAGTTCGAGACCTGGGACACGTCCGGGCTCGCGAGCGGCACGATCACCCCGCAGGACACCTGGGAGACGGAGCTGAACGGGATGTTCACCGGCGGCTCGGTCGACTCCAAGGCACCCGTAACGGTGAACTGCTCCTCGCACTGGTTCGACGCCAAGCGTGGCGTCGCCGCGGTCGGCTGGTACGAGCAGGGCGTGCGCTTCCTGAACTACGACACGCCGACCGACATCCAGCAGGTGGGCTACTACATCCCGATCAACGGGTCGACCTGGGCCGCCTACTGGGCGCCGACCGACCGGAAGGGCGAGGTGGTCTACACCGCCGACGCCTACCGCGGCGTCGACGTGCTGAGGATCGACAACGGCGGCCGGCTCGGCAAGAAGGTCAAGGCGCCGGTGCACCAGTCGTGGTTCGGCAGCCCAAGCGCCGACTCCGCGTCCTTCCAGCCGCACGTGACCTTCGGCTTCATCTGCCCGGTGCTGAAGGCCGGCGTGGAAGCACCGCAGACCGTCAGCGCCGGCTAGCCGGGAGCGATTGCTGAAGAACTCGTAAGCGTGTAGCGTGCCTCCATGGCACGTGGATTGACGGTCCTGGTGGCGGCCGCGTTCCTGACCGTTGTGCTCCCGGCCTCCGCCGGCGCCGCGACGGGCGAGCTCCCGGTGGGGCAGGCGGACGGCGTGCGCATCGTGCGGGAGCACGGGGCCATCGTGGTCGTCTTCACCCCGCGCGCGCAGCGGCTGTGGCGACGCGTGGCGGGGAAGCGCGTGAGCGTCATGTGCGAGCGGGGGCCATCCGAGCCCGACGAGCAGGGCTTCGTGTTCACGGAGGAGGGCGGGTCGACGTTCCGGGTGCCCAGGCGCGGCCGGCGGCTGCGCACGGGAGACGGCACGCGCGGCATGGACATCTGCCGGGTCTGGCTCGAGCCCCGGACGGTGAGGCGCAACGGCCACCGGCAACGCTTCGGCCGCGAGCTGATCGTCGCCATCCCGCTCACTCAGCGAGGGGCCGTCCGGCTGGACGAGCGGGCTCGCGCGGGGGTGCTCGTGGGTGTCCTGAGCGTCGCGGACATCTACGCGCGCCAGCGTCACCTCGACCGCTACCTGACCTCGGAGGAGCTCGTGGCGGAGCTCCCGCTGCTGAAGCGTCCGCTACGGCTCTCCGTCGTCGCACTGGGCAGCCCGTCCGACACGCCGCCCGCCGGCTCGGTCGGCTACTACAGCGACGGCGCGCGCCATGTGGCGGCGGTCATCCTCTCGGGAAGCGGGCGACGGCTGTTCCTGGAGCTCGACGTGGACGACGTCGTCCGCACGAACGTGGCCGGTTACATCTACGGCGACGACTAGCGCCGCACCCGCTCGCAGCGCGACAGCCTGTCCTTGCGGTCGGCGCGCACGCTGTCCCTGCCCCGACCACAGCTGACGCGCTCCTTGATGCCGTCCTTCGCGCTCACGCGGTCGTTGCCGGAGCCGGCGGAGAAGCGGTCCTTGCCGGCGCCTCCGGTGAGTCGATCGTTTCCGAGGCCCCCGGCGAGTCGGTCCTTTCCGGAGCCGCCGGTGAGCCGGTCGTTTCCGGAGCCTCCGGTGAGCCGGTCGTCTGCGCTGCCGCCGGTTAGCGTGTCCGTTCCGGCGCCGGCCGAGAGGCGGTCGCGGCCAGCCCCGCCGTCGAGGCAATCGTTGCCGCCGAGCCCCAGCAGCACGTCCTTCCCGCCGAGCCCCCTCAGCAGGTCGCCGAAGGCGGTGCCCGTGAGCGTCTCGCCGGCGCTCGTGCCGATCTGGGGGTTGGCGCAGTCGCCCGCAAGGGGCCCGGGTGGCGGTGGCGGCGGTTGGAGGGCCTGCCAGTCGGGCCCTTCTTCCGTCGCGGCGTTGTTGGTCCGCCGGGTCTGGCCCGAGCCGTCGGCGTTCATCGTGTAGATCTCGCCGTTCCCATCGCGGTCGCTATTGAAGGCGATCTGGGTGCCGTCCGGTGACCACGCGGCCCCCGAGTCGTCCGCAGGGTTGTTCGTACGATTCGTCTGCCCCGAGCCGTCAGCGTTCATCGTGAAGACCTCGTCGTCGCCGCCGGGGTTGCTCCTGAAGGCGATCCGGGTGCCGTCCGGCGACCAGTCGGGGTCGGAGTCGTCGTCCAAGGGGTTGTTGGTCCGCCGGGTCTGGCCCGAGCCGTCGGCGTTCATCGTGTAGATCTCGCTGTTCCCGTCGCGGGTGCTCCTGAAGGCGATCTTCGTGCCGTCGGGCGACCACGCCGGCGCCGACTCGACCGCGGGGTTGGCCGAGCGGTTGGTCTGGTCCGAGCCGTCGGCGTTCATCGTGTAGATCTCGAGGTTGCCGTCGCGGTTGCTCACGAAGGCGATTCTGGTGCCGTCGCCCGACCACGCCGGCTCGGAGTCGGCCGCCGCATTGGCCGAGCGGTTGGTCTGGCCCGAGCCGTCGGCGTTCATCGTGTAGACCTCTCGGTTGCCGTCGCGGTTGCTCGAGAAGGCGAGCTGAGCGCCGTTCGGCGACCACATCGTCTCGTACTCGACCGCGGCGTTGGCCGAGCGGTTGGTCTGGCCCGAGCCGTCGGCGTTCATCGTGTAGACCTCGTAGTTGCCGTCGCGGTTGGTCGCAAAGGCGATCAGCCCGTTGTCGCCGGGGAAGGCGGCGCTCGCGCTGCCCCCGTGGGTCAGCGCAGCAACGAGGCCGAGCATGGCTGCGGTCGCCGCGAGCGCCGCGAGTCCAAACCGGCGGGAGGCCCGCTGCGCTGCCGGAATCCGGGGCAGCCTCTCCCCGCTAGTGGCGCGCGCCATTAGGGAGCCATGCTAACCCCGGCCGCGCCGGTGCGCAATCGGCACCTGACTTCGGAAGAATGGCTGCGCGACAAGCGGTACGGCCCGGCTTCCTAGGCGGCGACAGGTCGCTTTGCGAGCGGTTCTTTGCAGTCGGGGCGACTGGATTTGAACCAGCGACCGCTCGGCCCCCAGCCGACTGTCACCGGGCGTCGATGCTCACACCGGTGTCACCGGCGTCCCCACCGTCCCCAGTGCTGCACACTTCCGACGCATTGGACGCAGTGGTCGGTACTACCGCGGGTACTACGAGTACCTCGCTGAGATAGCTGCGACAGCGACAGGAAAGTCTCAGGCCGCCTGCGCGGTCCTGATCGGCCGCACGTCCGCCGGGGCAATCTGCGGGTGCCGGGCACCCGCGATCTCTTTGCTTCCAAGCTCGTGGATCGTGAGCAGGTTGGGGTCGACACCGGCTTGCGCCAGCGCGACGACCTGCGGGTCGTGCGTGAACGCGATCACCTGGGTCCGCTTCGCGAGCTCGCCGAGCGCTCCGAGGATCTCGGCCTTGCGCTGAGGGTCAGAGTGCAGGACGACGTCGTCGAAGATCACCGGCATCGGCCCGTGAAGCTCCATATGGCGCTCCAGGCTCGCGATACGCAGCGACAGGTAGAGCTGCTCCTTGGCACCTGTGCTCATCTGCGCCACGGACACCCGCTCGCCCGACGGCCGCACGCCGACGAGGGCCGGCTCGTCGTCGTTGTCGAACCTGACGTCGAGGCTCGCGAACTGCTTGCACGTGATCTGCGGGAACAACTCGCCCGCTCGTTTTAGGAGCGGCGCTTTGTGCTCGCGCTGATACGAGTCGATCGCCTCGGAGAGTGCCCACTCCGCCAGGTACGTGTGCAGGTAGCGCTCGGTCAGCTCACGCAGCTCGGCCACGTGGCGCTCGACCTCAGCCGCAGCGTCCGCCGCTCCACCGCGCTCCTCCATCTTGCGCTGCTCGACACGCAGTTCGCCAACGCGCATGTCGAGCTCGTGCAGGTCGTGGTCGAATGCAGCTAGCGCCACGTCGGCGTCCTCTATCCCGGCGTCGAGTGCATCCACGTCCAGGTGCGCCGTCGCCGCGGCGAGCTCGCGCAGGGGCGCCTGGCCGGCTTCCGCGATCTGACGCTCAAGCGCCGGGAGCTGATCACGCAGCACTCGGGCGCGCGCGGCGTCCCGTTCGACCACTGGGAGTTCCTCGGCGGTCGCGACCCCGGCAAGCTCGGCAAGGGCGGCGAGCTCATCGGCGGCTTCGCCGACGACTCGGTGGGCAGTCTCCAACTCGGCGCGCGCGGTGTCGAGCTCGCCCGCGAGAGTTTCGCGACGACTGCGGGTCTCGATCGCTGCGTGGAGCCGCCGCGCCAACTCGGCGACGCCGTCCTGGACGGGCCAGGAGGCAAGCTCGGGGGCGACCTCGGCGAACACGCCTGCCGCATCTCGCTCGAAGCTTGCGATGCGATCACGGATCCCCCTGACTCGAGCACCGACCTGCTCGACGTCGTGAAGCGCTGCACTGAGCTCGTCGACCTTCGAGAGGACCGCACGCGCGTCGTCGGGCCGGGTGTCGGACGGCCAGCCGTTCGCCGCGACCAACTCGTTCCAGGAGGCCTGCCAGCCGTCGAGCGCGGCGCGGTGCTCGGTTGCCTTGCCCCGGTGCGCGGAGGCTGTTGCCTTCGAGAGCTGGATGTCGCGCTCAAGGCCGGCACGCTTTGTCGCGAAAGCGGCGGAATCCGCGACCCGCTCGCCGGCGAGCCGCAGCAGGACGCCGAGGCCCGCATGCTCGTCCGGGCCAACGCCGAGCACAGTCAGCTGCCCACGCAAGGCGGCGACATGCTCGTCGCGCCGGCGCTCCACGAGCTCGAGTGCGCGGTTACAGCGCGCCACGAGCTCGGCTCTCTCGAGCGCGACACCGCGAGCTCGCAGCCACGCGCTCATTGCGCGCGGTGCATCCGGCTTGAGCCCGGTCGGCTCCCAGGCCAGCAACCACCGGCGCTCGTGATCGGTGCGCTCGGCCGCCAGCACCTTTTCGCACTCTTCAAGGGCGTGCTCGTCGGCGGCTAGTCGTCGCTCGCGCACCGTCAGCTGGGCGCGCTTCGCGACGGCGTCGGCATCCTCGCGCAGGCGGTCGGCAACGTCGTCCGCGCGACGCAGCTCTCCCTCGAAGGCGTCGGGTGCAACAGTGGCGGGCGCGCCGCCGTCGAGTTGCCGACGGACTTCTGACCAGTGGCCGTCCCGTTCGGCGCGGGCGGCACCCAAGTCCTCGAGCGTGGGGACGTTCGTGGTCAGCGCCATGCTCGTCGCCGACTCGTCAAGCTCGCGGCGTTCGTCATCGAGGCGCAGGCGCTGGTCGGCCAGCTCGCGCGTACGTGTGTTCAGGTCGGCGAGCTCGTCGGCAAACGCCTCCGCCGCCTCGGCGCTCGGCGGTGTCATCTTCTCAAGCGCATCGGCCGTGGCAGCGGGGCGGACATCGCGGAGCGCCGCCTCAAGTGCTCTTGTCGCCTCCTCGAACGCCCTCGCCGCCTCTTCGAGCCGCTCCTCGATCTGTGCATCGGCCTGCGCCTCCGCCACCACCGCGGCGAGGAGCGAGGCGTCGAGCGGCTCGGCGAGCGACGCAAGCTCGGCCTCGCACTCCTTGACCCCATCCTCGGCGGACCGCGCCGCACCCTCGGCGGCATCGATCCTGGCGACCAGCGTCACGTGGCTGTCGAGTGCACGATCCACCTTCGAGCGCTGTGCGTGCGACATCCGCAGAAAGTCCGCCTCGTCGAGGCTCAAGTCCGGGCGAATCTCACGCAGCGCGCGCTCGGCGAGGCCGGTCGCCGTCTGGAGCTTCACGTTCTGGCGCTCGAGATCCTCGGAGCCTTCGGTGACGTTCGCGACCCGGCCCTCGAGGCTTTTGATCGCAAGCTCGCGCTCGAGCAGATCCGTCGCCGGCGAAAGCGCCGCGACACGACGCTCCAGGTCCGACACACGCTGCTCGGCGTCCGCCACCTTCCGGCGCTCCGCCTGCGATCGCTCCGCAGCTCGCACGCGACGCTCAGTCGCATCGGCGGGCAGGTCCGGCACGTCGGCCAGGCCGTCGAGCTCGACCCGCTGCTCATCGAGCTGCACGAGCATCGGGATGACGGTCCGCAGCCGCTGCCGGGTCCGCTGGGCCGCACGAGCCTCGCGCACTTCCTCGTCAAGCGCCTCGCGCCGCCCGCTCGCCTCTCTCAGCAGGCGCTCGTGCTCGGTAAAGGTCCTCGCACGGAGCGTCGCCTCACGAAGTTGGCGCTGCGCGTCCTCGTAGTTCGCGTGCGCGCGAAGCAAGCGGCTCGAAGTGGCGCGCGGCCGGTAGAGCTCGCCGGCCTCGCGCTCGAGCGTTGCGCGCAATTCGTGCAGGCCGGCCGCGCCGAGGCTCGCGCTGAACAAACTCTCGCCGACGCCACCGTCAGCCGCGAGCAGGGCCTTGCCTCCCGTGACGAGCGACTCGTGTGTAAGCGAGAACATCGACTCGAAGATTTCGCGCGTCATGCCGCCAAGCATGCTGTCGATGATCCCCTCGTCCACCGCGGTGCCGTCCGGGCCGAGCAGTGTGTAGCGCGCGCCCTTCCGCCGCACGAGCTCGTAGCGCTTGCCGGCCTCGTCGACCAGGACCGCCGCCAGGCGCATGTCGTTGTAGCCGTGGAGCTGGTTGTCGGTGCTGTGGACGGGGATCCCGAAGAGGAAGTCGCCGATGCCGCGCTTCGAGGTCGACTTGCCGATCTCGTTCGGGCCAGTGATGACGTGAAGGCCGGTGCCGGTCGGCGTCGCGAGTTCAAGCACTGTCCCGGTAAACGGGCCGAACGCGCGCAGCTCGAAAGAATCGATGCGGAGGTTCACGCAGCCCTCCCCTCGGTCAGCATGCTGGGAAGGCTGCCCTCGACCTCCCCGAGCACCCGTGCGAGCGTCTCCGGGTCCGCGGGGTTGACGCCGTCGCGGCCCGCCTTAACATCGGCGGGCAACTTCAGCGCGAGCGGCTGCAGCCGCTGGGCGAGCGCCGCAAGCGCCGCCGGATCGGCGGCCGCGCGGCGCAGCACCTTGATCGTCTCCCCCACCGCGTCGTCGGAGGCCCCCGAGCGCGGGAGTGCGGTGTCCCAGACGATCCGCTCCAGCCAGACCTGCTCGCTGCCCATGTCCGTCGCGAGCGCGCGCAGCTCGGCCTCGAGGCGCTCGCGCTCCCGGACGAGCGCAGCGTGCGCAGTCGTAACCCCGGCGATCTCGATCCTGCCGGCGAGGAGCCGCCCATCGGCGGCGGCGAGTGCGCCCTCAAGCGCCGCTTGGCTGCGCTCGAGGACCTCGACGTCGTCGCTGGCACCACCGGCGTCGACGCGCACGCGGTCCCAGCGCACGCAGTCGAGCGCGTGCCCCGTGAGCCTGATCTCGCCGTCTGCGATTTCGACCACGGTCGCGCCCTTGGCGCCGGGCTCGCGGATTTGGCGGCCCTGCAGATTGCCCGCGAAGACAACATGCGGATCGGTGTGGAGCACCGCGCGCTCGTGGACGTGGCCGAGCGCCCAGTAGTCGTAGCCGCGCGCAACGAGCTCCTCGAGCGCGCAAGGAGCGTAGCTTTCGTGGGCGACGTAGCCCCCGAGGCAGGTATGCAGCACGCCGATGTTCACCATGTCCCGGATCGGCGCGGGGTAGCGGGCGGCGAGGTTCTCCGTGACGGCGCGCGTGGCGAAACTCTGCCCGTGGACGACCGCGCCGACGTTCTCGAGCACGACGCGGCCCGGTTTCGTGTGTGGGAGCACATGAATGTCCGGCAAGGAGAGGTTCCGGGTCACCACGCTCGCGGCGTCGTGGTTGCCGCGGATCATCACGACCTCAATGTTCTCTTCGCGCAAGCGCGCGAGCTGCGAGCGGAAGTAGAGGCCGGTGCTGAAGTCCTTCCAGTCGCCATCGAAGACGTCGCCCGCGATTACGAGAAGGTCCACGGTCTCTGCGACGCAGAGTTCGATCAGCGCTTCGAACGCCTGCCGGGTCGCACCCCGAACCGCTTCGACGGGCGCGCCGGGATAGTCGGCCAACCCCTTCAGCGGACTGTCGAGATGCAGGTCTGCGGCGTGGACGAATTTCATCTTGCAACAAGGGATACACACCCGGTCGGATGGTTCGGATGCGAACTAACACCGGACGGGTGTGTCCCACCCGAGCAATTTGTGCGAGGCCCGGTCCCGGCGGCAGCTGCAGATTTCCAATCTCGTGCCGCTCGGCGCGGCGTAGCCGTAGAGCGCGAACGAGCGGTGAGGTACTCCCGGACCCGCGGGTGGAGAACCTCGCCAGCTCGCAAGCCAGCAGAGCAACGCCTAGATTCACGCCATGCCGTCAAGCTCGGAAAGCAGCCCTCGGGAACTTTGGACTCCAATCGCTCGAGGGGCTTCAAGGATCGCGAGGGCCGAGAACGAGGCGCTTGGGTCCATGGAGCACTTTCATGCGCTCCTCCTACAAGCCGATGCAATCTTGAAACTCCATGCGGTTGCGGCGGTCAGCGTCTTGAGCAACTTCGATCAAGAGGCCGCAAAGTCACTCGGATTTGATCTCGCGCGGAGCGGCGGCGGCGGAACGTGGGTAGCGAGCATTCGGATTGCCCTCGAGCGGGTCCATCCGTTTCTGACGACCATTGAAGAGGTGAAACTCGTCGAGTGGCTCGGTCGTCTGCATGTGTGGCTACTCAGCAAACGCAAACGAGATGACGCAGAAGACCTCACGGAACTCCTGCTGGAGCTACGAGCATTTCGGAACCAGCTGGCTGGAGACGAGTCGGTGAAGGCTGCCGGAACGCGGGGCGCCCCTATCGACCTCTTAGACCTGTTGGTTGAGGTTAGGAACAAGACGACTGGGCATGCCGCGTACGGGCCAGACTTCTACCGGGCCCACGTCACGACCATTGCGGCGCCGGTCAGTTGGCTCGTCGCTAATACGCCGTTGTGGGACGCGGACCTGACCGTAATCGTCGAGCGCTCAGGCGAGCAGTTCGCCCGGTGCCTAGCAGGCCTCGATCCAACGCGAACACGGTCGCTAGAGCGCCCGTTCGACGTGAACTCGACGGTCTGTGTTCTGCCCGGATCCGCCGAACAGGACCTTGTGCCCCTTATCCATATCGAGCCGTCGGACAACCACACCTACCTCGCGAACGGCAACTGGAGAGACTCAGACAGCACCACGGAGTTCTTATGCCACGCGCTCGAGGCAGCGCACCCCGAGCAAGGAAAACGACGAATTGAGATGGCCGAGTATGCAATTCGTCCCGCGGTTTCTGCAGCGAGCGAGACTCAGGAACTTGGGAGGCTCCGGGATGAACCCGGTGTTGCGTTGAACAATCTTCCGGTCCCCGCAGTTGCGTACGTTCCACGGCCGGACCTGGAGGAACGGTTGGGCCCAATGCTCACGGACGCCGACCGCCGCCACCTCATCACGGTTCGCGGGCACGGAGGGATCGGCAAGACCAGCCTGGTGCTCGCGCAGTGCCGGGAGCTCGTCCAGAACGGGGCCGACTCGCCGTATGACGCCGTGCTGTGGTTCTCGGCTCGGGACATCGATCTCACCATCCGGGGTCCGAAGGAGGTGAAACGATCGACAGGGACGCTGGCCGATGTATGGCGCCGTTTCTCCGAGGTCTTTGGCGGTTACGAACACGAAGCTGGCGCCGCGAAGGAGTTCTTTGAAGCGTCCCTCCGGGAAAACCGTCTGCTGATCGTCCTCGACAACTTCGAGACGTTCGACAACCAGCGTGCCGCCTATGACTACTTCGATGCGGTCGTTTACCCCCCATCCAAGGTCGTTATTACAAGCCGTCACGACTTCCAGGCCGACACAACGGTGCAGGTCGACAGCATGTCCTGGGACGAGGCGAGTCGGCTCCTCGTCCAGACGGCTCGCCAGGCCGGCGCCGAGCCGCTGATGACCAACAAGGTCCAGTCCGCGATCTTTGAGCGGTGCCGCGGACATCCGTACGCGATGAAGCTCGCGGCTGCTCGGCTCAAGACTCAGCATGCCGTGATATCCGAGCTTCCCTCCGTATTGCGCGATGAGCGCCTGCTTGAGGCGCTTTTCCGCAGCTCGATCGAGGACCTGGAGGGAGATGAGGAAGCGGTCTTTGTCTTCCTCATGATCGGCCAGTTTGAGTCAGGGCTCTCAGAGCCAGCCCTGCGGGTCGTCTCCGAAGCCCGAGATGTCAGTGTCGACGCAGCCGTCCGAGAGCTTGCTCTCCGATCACTGATTGAGCTCCGGGCCGACGCGTCTCCATGGCCCACCTATGACATGCCAGCCATGGCTCGCGAGTTCGCGCGCAAGCTCATTCGGGGCCATGTCTTGAACGCCGAGGTAATGCAAGCCGCGTCGTTCGTTCGGCGGTGGCCGGGCCTCGACCTCGGGCGTCTGGGAGAAGCGGCGACCGCCATGATTCGAGACCTACGCGAGGACCGTGTACCTACCGCGTCAGTCGGCTCTGTTCTCACCGCCATGCGGTCCCTCGCGGAGCTCGACTCTGACCTGTGGGTCATGTTGGCGAGGGCACAGCAGCTCGCTGGAAGACCTTCCACGGAGTGGGACACCTCCTTCAAGCGTGCCGTCGAGGAGAATCCCGAGCGAGCGGACATTCTGTGGGAGTGGTCGGAGGCAACTTATGATCCGGACCAGCAGATCGCGCTGAAGGTCCAAGCGGTCACCCTCGATCCCTCAAACGTCGCTCTCGCGAGTCGGGTAGCTCTCCTACTGAATTCCCTCTTCGCGCAACAACGACGCCGGTACACGAAACTCCGGTGGGCCGGGCTCCTGCGGTCTGCTGCCGCAGCCCTCGAGACGAGTTTTGAGGACTTGGACGGCGAGGCACTGAGCCGGCTCGCGTGGCTCTACCTACATGCCGGGTCCAAGCGGGGGGCAAAGCGCGCGGTCGGACGCGGCATCGAAGTGGATCCCGAGAATCGTGACATTGCGAAGCTTCGCGAGCGGCTGGAGCGCGGCTTCTAGTACGCGCCCCGTAGGACGCCCGGTAGAGGCGCCGTCCTGGGACAAACCATTGGCGCGCGGCCACCCTCATACACCGGCTAGGCATCGCCGGTAACTCGGTCATGCCGGAGCTCCTGAGCGCGCGCGAGCCGACCACAGCCGGTGGCTGGCAGTGGCCGTCGATACCGTCGCTCGCGTAGGGGTATCCCACGGATGGTGGCCGTGCTAAATGGAGGCGCCTTTGCGCTTGTTGCACGTGGCGCAGAGCACCTGCAAGTTCTCGACGCTGTTCGCGCCGCCCAGGGCGATCGGGATGATGTGGTCGTACTGGATGTCGAAGTTCGAGCCGCAGTCCACGCAGCGGCCGTTGTCGCGCTCGAACACCATGCGGCGTACCTCCGGTGGGATCACTTCACGCGGCACCTGCCCGCTGCCATCTAACACCCGGGCCGCCCACGCGAGCTTGTCCCGGCGGCGGCGTTCACGGACCACGCGTTCGGCTTCGGCGATGCGCCCGTCCTCCTCCATGCGCGCGGCCTGCTCGGCCTCCTCCTCGGGAGAGAGCCGCAGCTCCTCTTCCAGCCGACGTCGCTCCTCGTCGAGCCGACGCGAGCTCTCCTCGCGCTGACGCTTTAGCGTCGCGCGCGGACTCAGAGTGGTGGGCGCCAGGACTGGAAAACTGAACCTGCCTCCGCCCTGGCTCTCGCACTCGACTTCGATTTCCTCCTCGTAGTCGCCCTGAGCCACTCGTCCCTTAACCACGAACGTTCCGGGCTCCGCCAGGTCAGGCAGAGGATCGGGCGTAGCGAGCGGCCACAGAGTAAGCCCGGCTTGCGAGTACTTCAGGGTCATCTCCATCTTCACCTGGAGCCACTGCGCCTCCAGGTTCCTCTGCCGCGGCTCGGGGTCCACCGGGCTCACGTCAGGGTCGTTTGCGCCGCCGAGTGGAGTACCCCGCGGATCGCGGGGGCGGGGTCCCGTAGTCGCCGCTATAAGAGGGCCCCGTCTCGGGGGTAGAAGCGACCCAGTCGCCGGTGATCTTCGGGGGACCGTCGCCGAGCCAATACGCGCGGAGACTGATGTCACCGATAAGCGCGTCGGCCTCCACCTCAGCGCGCCCCCCGAGTGACGGGTCTCGTGACAGCGCCATCGCAAGTTCGTGCAATTCGAGGTCCACGGACACCAAGCGGATGGCGATTGGAGCGAGCCGGTCCCGGAGCTGTCGGAACTCTCGCGCTGGAGCGCGGTGCTCCCCTCCGCGCTCTGCCTCGACCTCGTCATAAGCACGTCGCCACTCGCGCAACGTTGGTCCGACCCTGTCTACGAGGTGATCGATACGGGTCACAAGCCGGCGCGCTCCCTCGGGCAACCCGCTGGTGACAGCGGGAAGTGGGCGCCCATTGCACCAGCACTTCCCGTAGTTTGGATCGCGCCACGAGGACTCGACCTCCTCGTTGTCGCGGTCCCACTGCGCAAGCCCGCGACGGGCACGTTGGCACGTGGGGTCGAGCTCAAGCGCCTCTTCGAAGAGCTCGCGTGCCCGCGGAGAAGGGGCCGGATCGTGAGGACGAAGCAGATTCTTTTCGCGAAAACCCTGCACGTAGCGTTCACCATCGGCTGCCAGGTACTCGGCCAGTCGTCGTCGCGTGGCCACGTTGTCGTCCGGAAGGGCGCGGAACGCCCGAAAGGCTTCGTCGTACTCGTTGGATCGCCCCGTCTCTTGCGCTTGCTGCATGAGGGCTTCCGCCCTCTCCAGTGGAGTGGGCGTGAACTTCCTGCGAAAGAGCACGATGACTTCGCGCCCGGAACTGACGAGCCATGCGCGGTGCAACTCCATTGGTCGAGGGTAACCGCCGTCGAGAACCGAGCGCTGCAGCGGATCGACGAGCAGCCCGGAATCTCGGCCGGGCGTCTCGTCACCACCAAGCGCGCTTGCAGAGATCCGGCGGCTAGAGACAGGGCGCGTCCGCGAGAACGCCAGACACAAATTGGTGAAACCTGGCGACCAAGCCTCCCATCGTCTCGCAGCAGAAAGAGCAGCGGCAAGGTGGCGAAACGGCGCATGACGGCGCACTTCGGTACCACGGCCGGTACCACCGCGACCGACGTGCGCGTCCGCGCGGAGACACCCCGGGAACGGAGCGGGCTCGCAGCTCCACCCGGCCGAGGTGACCGTTCGGCCACTAGCCGGATGACCTTCCTCGCGTTGCAATCCCGGCGGTGTCGCCTTACTGTCGCCAGATGCCGGGATGGCCTCACTTCACTGACGAGTTCGCGTCCCCGAATCCGCCCGAAGAGGTCCATCGCAATGTGGTCACAAAGCTCGCTCCGGCTTTAGCGAGCACAGGCTACGCCCTAGGAGACCACACGGAGCGTGGTGCGGTCTTCGCGCGTCGGTACTGGCCGGGTCTCGCAATCGTCGGATTCCTAGTGGGCTGGGGGCTCGCAGCGACCGGCTACTCGAACGCCCAGGACAACGTCCTGGATAACTCCGTCCCGCCCGGTGTGTACTTGGCAGCGGCGGTGGCGATCGGCTGCCTCTTCGTGCGCCGCCACCAAGAGTTGCGGCTGACGTTCGAGCGGCGGCGCGGCGGGACGGTGGTGCTTGTCGACGGTTATGCGAAGCGCCAGACCCAGGAGATGTTCCGGGAGGTTCGCGACGAGTCCGTGCGGCCCCAAGACTTGCCGAAGCTGTCTGATCCATCGGCCGCCGAGGGGCCGTCCAAGCCCGATGCGCTCGACAAGCTGAAGCGGCTGGCGGAACTTCGCGATGCGGGGGCGCTAACGGAACCCGAGTTCGAGGAACAGAAGACGAAGCTCCTCGGGCAGGTCTAGGTGCCGCAACTGATAGTCACAATGGCGACTAGCGGGTTCCGGCTTGCTTGGCGGACTGCAGAACGACGGACGAGGCGCACGGCACAGCGCGCTTTCCAAACAGATGCTCGCCTCACGTCCGGACGGGTCGAACGGCAGGCTACGCCTAGCGGCGCGAAAGAGCGTTCGCGGTCGAATGTCCCTCTTGATACATCCCGGTGCTCCCCCTAGCTACGAGTCGTGCCTCCAGTGCCGAAACGAGAGCGCAGTGTGTACATGGTCGGCGCGGGGCTGTCGTGCGCGCTCGGCCTTCCGAATACCGCCGCGCTTGTGGCTGAGGTTCTGTCCGCGTACGAAACCGAGCGAACATGGCGACACGGCGCCAACCTCGGCGAGGAGATGAACGAGGCGTTCGCGTTCTTCTACCCCGACGGAAAAAACAAGGACTTCCGGCCGGACGCCGTCGACTTCTTTTCCACCCTCAAGACATACATCGAAACCGGCGGGGGATTCACTGGCGGGCTTACCGACGCTCCAGAGCTCTACCGCAAGCTCAAGTTCGCCATCGCCCGTCTGCTACTGGAACGACTGCGGGCCTGCGACGGCCGCCTCAAGGCCGGCGGCCACCACTATCTCGACGAGTTAGTCAAGCCCGGCAACATCGTGATCACCTCTAACTGGGATGTCGCGATCGAGCGCTACGCCTGGCACAAGCAGATCCCTGTTCGTTTCTCGGGGTATGACCAGAGCGAGTTGGTGGTACTGAAGCTCCACGGATCTCTTGATTGGACACTCAGCAGGGCGCTTCCCAGGCCCGACGAGGACTACGCCCAGCTCAACGAGCGCATCACCGTAGGACGGCCTTACAAGCCGAAGCTGCCACCGAAAGCCGAACGCCACCAGCACGTCGTTCGCACCAGGGCCTTTGAGAACTGGAACGGGGCCTGGAGCTTCGTGTCAAGTCGCGCGCATGAGCCGCACATGGTCACTATGGCTCGCGGGAAAGCGGGTGACCTCGGCCCCTTAGACAGGGTCTGGCGAGATGCCTATGCGGCGCTCACAAGAGCAAGAACTCTGGAGATCGTCGGCTACTCAATGCCCGATGACGACGTCGAGATTCGGACCCTGCTGCGGGCCGGACTCGAGAGGGGCACCCAAAACGCCAAGATCCTCGTTCGGAATCCCGCACCGGACGTCCATGACCGTGTTCGACGTTTCCTCGATCATCAGGCAGCGTCGAACTACCAAGCGGTGGACTCGCTGTAGCTCATCGCTGAACCGGCCCCGCTGGCGCGCCGCGGGCCTTCCCGTTCCGTGTGAACCCAGAAGCCCGCCGCCGTCCCCGCCCGACTGCCTCATCGCTTGCCCTTTCCGGCCCACGTCGGGCCGCTTTTCGCCACACTCGCCACGTGAGCGGCCCGGGGCCCGAATTGTCCGGGAGGCCCCGATCTACGGGCCTCGCACGCCGGCGTCCTCTACAAGCCCAGTTGCCCTGACCGCCCGGCCGGGGACCGGATGCAATGGTCTCATAATGCCTGCGTCATGTGCGGCTTGTTTCGGCACGGTCGCTGCATAGCGCGTGGAGGACCCCGTGCGGGTCCAGTGGGTCGAGTTGGCGCTCCTCGCACCAGGCGAGAGCTCGCTAAAGGATCACTACCAGGGTCATGGCATGAAGTTAGGCTGGCGCGATGGAGCCCTACCCCCGCTGGGCGTATTACCCGACGCGGGACAAGCCCCCCGCCTGGGCAACCGCCCTGGTCGGCGTGGTGACCGCGGCACAACAGCAGATCGAGTCGTCCAACGTCCGGGGGCTCACCAGCGACAAGGTGCTCGCACTGCTCCGCCCAGGCCTCGAGGGCATCGGCTACCGCGTCGAGACCGGGAAGACCACTGCAGACCGCATCACACTTCCCGTGCTCTTTGGCGAACAGGGGCTACCGCGAGTCCGCTACGACGTGGACGGCGTACATGACGAGCTCGGGGTTCTGCTCGAAGTCGAAGCCGGCCGAGGAGCTCGGGGCAACGCCGTCTACCGCGATCTAGTTCGGACGTCACTCATCGTCGACGCCCGTTTCCTCGCTCTAGGGGTCATGCAGGAGTACCACCACAAGAACGCCGGCAAGAACATCGTCGTCCACAGCTACAACGACGCCAAGGACCAGTTGGACGCAGTCTTCGCGAGCCAACGACTGCGGCTGCCATTCGAAGGCGTGCTGCTGTTCGGCTACTAGAACCCGACCCTTGTGGCAATCGCTGACATGCTGCCGTTCGTCCATGGGGCCGAGGCGCTAGCGCCGATCCGACGGACTGCCGAGGAACCGGCATCCGTGCCATGTTGCCGCAGTCGCACCGACGACAACACTAAGCTGCCCGCTCGAGCAACCTCGCACGATAAGGACGCCTCTTTGTACTCAGCGGGAGATCCGCACGGTAGGTGAGCTCTCCATCCCTCCTCGACGAGGCCGCCCAGTGGGAACGGCTGGTGTGCCGCCGCAACGTGCTCAGCCCGTTGCGTTACCCCGGTGGGAAGCGGCGCCTGGTGCCCTATGTGGCCGCCGCCTTGGCGGCCAACGGCCTCAAGCCCAAACTGCTAGTCGAACCGTTCGCCGGCGGAGCCAGCGTCAGCCTGGAGCTGGCGGCGATCGGAGCCGTAGAGCAGATCGGGATCGCCGACGCCGACCCGCTAGTGGCCGCCTTCTGGCAGACAGTGTTCGAGGACTGCGACTGGCTGTGCCGCCAAGTGGAAAACATCGATGTCGACCTACCGACCTGGCGGCGAATGAAGGAGACCCGCTGGCGAGGCCGACGGCAGCGTGCGCTGGCTTGCCTCTTTCTTAACCGCACCAGCTTCAACGGCACATTGCATCCTCGGGCTGGACCGATCGGGGGGCACTCCGGCTCCAGCGCGTACCCACTCGACTGCCGCTTCCCCCGCAAGCGCCTAATCAAGCGCATGCGTGATTGCGAGCAGCTGGCCAGCGAAGGCAAGGTGGCGTTCGCCCGGCAGGGCTCGGCGTTTGAGGTGATCGGCGCGAGTCGTCTCGAGTACGACCGCGACGGCCTGTTCTTCTACTTCGACCCACCCTTCTGGGCGAAGAGCCAAACCCTGTACCGGCGCACCTTCGCTGAGCTTGACCATCGCAACTTCGCGCATGTCCTGCGCTGGGTGAATGAGCCATGGCTCCTGAGCTACGACGTGGCCGCGGAGATCACCGCGCTGTACGAGCCGCTCGAGGAGGTACAGGTGCGAACCGTTGAACTGCTCTACATGGGGTCGCAGCGGACCGCCGGAGAGGAGTTGGTAGTGACGAACCTGAAGCGGCTTCCAGGGCGCAGCCGGCTCTGGCGGACGGCCGCGGAATGGACCGTCGCCAAGGCTGGCGGCTGTCCGGGCATGCAGTTAACGTGATGTCGACCGCTCGGTTTTCCTTTTCCTCTGGAGCTCTCATGTCCCAGCTCGCGCGTCCGGCCGGCATAGACATCGCCTCCCGTTTCATCTCCCAAGGGTCGCGTGTGCGCGAGCTACTCAGCTCCGCCGACGAGATCGGCGCCATCTACCGGCTCGAGGGCTTCACCGAGGCGCTCGTGATCACCAACGACGCATTCGTACGCGAAGCCCACGGAGTGCCATTGCATTGCTTCTTGCTCGCGGCCACGCCAGGGATGCGCGACGCCGCACAGGCCGGCACCATCGAACCCGACGAGGAGGAGGTCGTGCTGCTGCGGGTTACGGGAACCGCAGCACTCCCGGACGAGGGCGAGATGACCCGACTGAGGGCCCGAGCGGGGTTCGATCTTGTCCGCGAGGACCGGCGCGAGGTAGACCAGAGGCGTGCGGCCGAGCAGCTGATCGATGCCCTCACGGAGGTGGAGATGCAGACCTCGGGCGTCAAGTGCGCGGTGCTCGGCACGTTCTACGACGTGTCTCGTGGCGACCACACCGAACTCGCATTCGGGTCCGACATGGACAACGCATACGCCTGGAGCCGGCTGCGCGTGCTGAAGCCTTACGGCGACACCCTGAGGCTCATCACCTCCTTCCTGCAGGTCATGACAGACCAAGAGCCGAGCATGTTCGAAATCGGCACCCTGCGATACGCCTCCACCCAGCGCAGGGAGGCCCTCGCCAGAGCGAGCGGCAAGCCGGTTGACGTACCGGTCGACGTGAACGTTGCGGATTTCGTCACCCATAAGACCGCCGTGCTCGGCATGACGCGGCTCGGCAAGTCCAACACGATGAAGACGATCGCCACAGCGGTCTTCCGCTACGCCCATGAGAAGCAGGTCAAGGTTGGCCAGCTGATCTTCGACCCAGCCTCTGAGTACGCCGAAACGAACGTCCAGGACCAGACCGCCTTGGCAGAGCTAGGCGCGGAACACGTCATCCGCTATCGCTTCGGCGCGACCCAGGATGAACTCAGCAACGACCCTGGGCTCCGACCGCTAGCACTCAACTTCTTCAACGAGCGCGAGATCGGGCCTGTATCGGACCTGGTAGCGGACTTCGCAACACGGGCCAACTCGGCCCAGTACATTCAAGCCTTCGCGGCCGCCGACGTCCTCGGCCCTGAGGACCCGCAGACCGGGCAGGAGCGGAGCGAGCAGCAGTGGGCGCTTCGTGCAAGGGCGCTCTTCTACGCCGCTCTCATCAAGGCCGGACTCGAACCGCCACCCGGCTGGACATTCTGGTTCCCTGCGAACTCGGATCTCCGAGGCGCGTTGCCGTCCTTGTCGCACCCCCGCGGGAGGGATCTCTCGTTCGCAAACAATCTCCAGTCGGGGCGCGGCAAGGTCCGCGTCGACAAGACACAGCTTCTCGACCTGGCCGAGGCCGTCTGCCACAACGCCTTGTCGGACGCTCCCAATCAGCACGTCACTGCGTGGTTCCACACGCCGGACGAGCGCGTCAAGGCCATCGCGGAGGTCCTCCTCGCTACCCGTGGCGGCGGTTACCGCGTGCTCATACCGCTCGGAGAGGGCTACCACTCCCCGGCCGCGTCGGCCGACTACGCGCCAGAGATCTACGGCGACCTCGTGGGCGGCAAGATCGTGATCGTCGACCTGTCGCGCGGCAGCGAAGGCGTGCTTCAGTTCGCCTCCGAGCGGGTCGTCAATTATTTGCTGCTGCGCGCGGCAAACAAGTTCCGCCAAGGCCAAGACATGGACATCATCCAGGTGTTTCTGGAGGAGGCGCACCGCTTGTTCGACCGCGACCGCTTCAAGGACGCCAGGGCCACCGCCGATCCATACGTGCGCTTAGCGCGCGAGGCCGCCAAGTACAAGATCGGGATGATCTACTCGACCCAGCAGGTGTCGTCGGTTGAGCAGGACGTGCTCGACAACACCGCAAACTGGGTCGTCGCCCACCTGAACTCCGAGAGCGAGGTTCGCCTGCTCCGAGGCCGCTACGAGTTCGACCGTTTCGGCGACCAGATCAAGCAAGCCGAAGACCGTGGCTTCGTCAGGCTCAAGACGCTCAGCTCGCGTTACATAGTGCCGGTGCAAGTACGTCTCTTCGACAAGGCCATGATCGAAGACGCCCGCGCTGTTGCCGCCGGAGCCGACGGTAACCGTGCGGGTGCGCAGCCGCTTTCCGCCGGTCAGCGGGCAGCGGACGGGCAGGTCGCTGATGACGGCCAGTCGGCTGGCTGATGCCCTACACCTCCGATCAGCGCAGAGGGTTCGAGAGAGCGAGCCCGCTGGGGCATGTGCCGACGATCCAGCACCCGCTCGTAGCCGAGCGGCTCCAGCTGTACGTGCGGCCAAAACGCCAGGCGCAGGACCGCTCCATCATTGATGAGCGTCTGATCGACCCGGCCGAACTAGATCAGGACAGCTGGGACATCGGCACCGTGGCAGCGGTGGACGGCTCACCGTTCGAGCAGGAGGTCGAGCCCGACTTTCCAGCTACGCGCGCACTCTTCATCCAGGTCGCGGGGGTGGCGGTGGACCTGGAGCGCTTCAACCAGCGAAGCGGGCCGTTCGCCGACCCGGTTGCCGTCATCGAAGCTCAGGAGGCCGCCGTCGCCGCCGGCTTCCTGCCCTCCTCAAATCTGCCTCGCCGCGACGGAGCCGACCCCCTGACGGCATTCCGGGAGGAGCTCTACAAGTTCTTCGCCGAAACGGTCGTTCAGCAGAAGTCGCTCCTCGACATGCTCATCCAAGTCGAGGCGTTCTCGCCTTCCGGAGCCCCGCCCACCGACCATGTCTGGCTCGAGGTCTGCCCTAACCCGGACTGTCGACGGAAGCTTTCAGGTAACCAGGTCGAGCGAGCCGATTGGCTGGCGGTCCCCCGGAACGGCTGTGAGTGCCCCGCCTGCGCTACGAAGCTGCTGCCGACCGACGCCCTACGCGTCGACGCAGCCTTTCGCCCCTACAGCTCCAACCTGGAGGCAGCTGGCAGGGTCATGACCGCCAGCGAACATCTGACCTACACCGCTGTGCTCACCGATCTGGCCAGCCGGCTGCCCGCGGCGTTGCGTTCGATGGCGTTTATTACCGACGGACCGCTCGCCCTGTTCGGCGAGGTCGCTCCCATCAAGCGCTCACTGCTGCTCCTGCTACAAAACCTTGCCGAGGACCGCCGCCAGCAGGCGATGTCACCTCCGGTGGTGCTCGGCGTAGAGAAGAGCGGCGAGTTCGTCGATCACGCCCTGGCTATTAGGGAACTCGTGCCGGCGGGGCGGCTGATGCTGCTCGATGACGACTACATCGCGCGTCACATCCGCCACCGCGACAACACCTTCGGCGAGGACACCTACTACGGACGCAAGTTTTTCTACCGCACCCGCGACGAGCGCATGCTGGTGATAACGGTCCCGCCGCTAGCCGAGGTGGGGACTGAGCCCTACCGACGCGGCATCAGCCTCGATATCCGCCAGTACCCGACGCTGAAGGCCACCTGCGGGTTGCTCGACCGGATTGGGACCAGGCTTTTCGACGATGCTCTGATCCCGATTGCGCTGGCTCACTCTTACGCGGCGTACCCGCTGAGAACCGCCGGCCAGGTACTCAAGTTGCACACTGAACAGCACCTCGGAGAACCTCGCTCCTAGCAGGCAGGCCGGATTCGCACCGCGGCGCGTGGACTGTCCGGGGGCGCACCACGCCGCATCGATATCGCCTTACCGCACCAGCGGCACACGGCGGCGGCGAGCTGCTGCCAGCCATGTCCTCGATGGAAGCAGGGTCGCAAGCCGCGCGGGCTGGAGCGGAATCGCGACGCCTCGGTACTACGAGCGGTACCACAAGCGCGTGCGCCGAAAGCGACGGCCGACGCCGACGGTCCAAAGCCCGCGCTTAGGGCAGGCTTCCGTCAGTCGGGGCGACTGGATTTGAACCAGCGACCGCTCGGCCCCCAGCCGAGTGCGCTACCAGACTGCGCTACGCCCCGTTCGGGGCCCACGATATCGTGCCGCGCATGCGAAAGGCTTGCTTTGCGGTGGTCGCCGTCCTCGTCCTGCTCCCGGCCGCGTCGGCGTCCGCTCAGGAGCGTCATTCGTGCGGGAACTACGGCTACACGGAGGGCTCGACGAGCGACAAGCCCGTCTTCACGGACGAGCCGATCGTCGGCGCCGGCGTCGAGGGAATCCGCACTCGAGTGATCGGCTGCCCGAAGGGCCGCCGCATGGTGAAGGCCTTCTGGAACGACCGTTTCGACTGCAATCAGAGCGGCCTGCGCTGCACCTACGGCTCCTTCCGCTGCCGCAACCGTCGCCTCGGCGACGAGTACTGGCTGATGCGCTGCTTCGCCTCGGGCGACCGGATGCTGAAGTTCCGCTTCGGCGCCTAGCGGCGGCTACGACTCGCAGCCGAAGCCTTCGCCGACCTGGGCGCCGCCGCGTTCGTCACGGGCGTCGCCATGCTGCTGGCCGTGGCGGCAGGCGGCAGACGGGGATCGAACCCGGCCTAGGAGCTTGGAGTCGGCGATGGCGCGCCGGCGGCGACCTCGCGCACGAGGGCCGCGTAGTCGAGCAGGCTGCGGACGCTCAGGAAGCGGTCGCGCACGCGCTCGCGCGCGCTCCGGCCCATCTCCTCCGCACGCTCAGGATGAGCCAGCAGGCTGGCGACCGCGGCGCCGTACTCGGCAAGGTCGAGCGGGTCGTCGAGGAGCAGGCCGCTGGCGCCGTGAACGATCTGGTCCTGGATGCCACCGATGCGCGAGGCCACGACGGGGCGCGCCTTCCACATGGCCTCGGCCACGGTCAGGCCGAAGCCTTCGGCCAGGCTCTTCTGGACGATCACGCGTGCATGGCGCTGAGCCGCGTTCACCATGATCGCGTTCTCCTCCGCGTCCTCCATGGGCAGCGACGCGAGGTGGATCCTGCGCCGCTGCTCCTCGGGCAGCCCGTCGCGCAGCGCGACGGCCTCGGCCAGCATCCGCTGGCCCTCCGGGTCATCCGCCACGGCCTCCACGTCGGGCGCGGCGTAGACGAGGTGCGCGCCCGTCTCGGGTGGCACGTGCTCGGCGAACCCGCGGATCACGCCGAGCGGGTCCTTCAGGGCGTCCCAGCGCGACACCTGGAGCACCACCGGGGTCTCCGGGCCGAGCGGCCCGTCCTCCACCAGCCGAGCGCGGTGCTCGATCCGCCCCGGCGTGCCGTCCTGGCGCTCGAAGCTCACGGGCGCAAGCCCGCTGCCCGTGATCAGCCCGCTCGCCTCGAGCACGGCACGGACCGCCTGCGGAGAGAGATCCTCGTTCTTGGGCGAGAAGGCATCAATCGACGGAGGGATCACGACGATGCGATCGTCGGCGAGGCCCTCCCAGGCGAACGACTTGCGCGAGAAGACATAGGCGTCCGCGGGGAGCACGTACGGGAGCAGGAAGGCCCAGGCCTCGCGGGCGCGCTCGTTCGGTGTGTCGACGCCCACGTGACAGCGCCAGATCACCGCCGCGCCCGCGCGGCGCAGGTGGTCGATTACGCCGGCGGGCTGAGGATCGTGGACGATCACCACGTCGCCCTCCTTCACCCGCTCGCGGAAGTCGTTGAGGTTCCCGGCGAGCACGGTCTCGTAGATGCTGCGCGCCTGGTCGTCGAGCGGCAGGCCGTCACCCTCGGCGCCGTGCAGGCGGTTGTGGATCCGCTTGGTCACCGTGAAGAACTCCGGCGGCCCCTCGATCACCATCCAGCGGGCATCGACGCCCGCCCCGCGGGCGTACGCGATCAGCGGCCGCAAGAGCTCGACCACCCCACCGCCGCTCGGCGTCGAGTTCACGTTCCACACCACGCGCCCCTCTAGCTGCTCGCGCGCCTCCCCGGCGACGCGCTCGAAGGCGTCGTAGCGGTCAGCCGGAAGGATCGAGCGAAACCGCTCGGGGCTCATCGGCGAAATTTCGACCTCGAAAGCCACGCCTCCCCGGCCGTATCTAGGACATGGCGGCCGGGGCCCAAGTTGACCTCGGCCACTCCCGTCCTAGTGCCGGTGGAGACGTGTACCGCCAGCAGCACAACGAGGTGGGCCTGCCGGCACAGGGCAACGGGGCAGAGCCGGTGCCGGAGGAGCAGCGGCTGCGGATCGCCATGCTGGCTCCCCCGTGGATCCCGATCCCGCCGCCCGGCTACGGCGGCATCGAGTACGTCCTCACGCTGCTATGCGACGCGCTCGTGGCTCGCGGCCACGATGTCGAGCTGTTCTGCGCCCCGGGCTCGAGATCCTCCGCGCGCGTGCGCCCGATGCTGGACGTGCCGCACCCGGACCAGATCGAGCGCGCGGTCATCGAGGCCGACCACGTGGCCCGCGCGTTCGACGCGATCGACGCGGCGGCCGACGCGGGTCAGCCGTTCGAGGTGATCCACGACCACTGCTTCATGCCGCTTTCGATGGCGAACCGGATCGGCCCGCCCCTGGTCCACACGGTGCACGGGCCGTTCGACAAGGACACCACCCCCTTCTACGCCTACCAGGGCAGAAAGGGCGGTCTCGTCTGCATCAGCCACTCGCAGGCGAGCATGGCGCCCGAGGAGGCCGACGTCCGCGGCGTGGTCCACAACCCGATCGACGTCGACTCCTGGCCCGTTGGATACGAGAAGGAGGAGTGGCTCCTGTGGCTCGGGCGGATCACGCCCGTGAAGGGACCTCACCGGGCGATCCGGGTCGCGAAGCAGGCCGGCCGGCCGCTAGTGCTGGCCGGCAACGTCCAGCCTGGGAATGAGCGCTTCTTCGCGGACGAGATCCAGCCGCATATCGACGGGGTCAACGTCCGCTACGTCGGCGAGGTGGGCGGCGCGCGCAAGCAGCAGCTGTTCGCCGAGGCATTCGCGTTCCTCATGCCGATCCGCTGGCCCGAGCCGTTCGGCATGGTCATGGTCGAGTCGCTGGCCGCCGGCACCCCGGTGCTGGCCTTCGACCAGGGCGCCGCACCGGAGATCGTCGAGAACGGGCGCAACGGCTTCCTCGTGCGAGACGAGGAGCAGATGGCTGCCGTCGTGGACGACGCCGGTCGGCTCGACGCGATGGAATGCCGCCGCTCGGCCGAGCGCTTCTCGCCGGACCGTGTGGCGGCTCGCTACGAGCAGCAGTACGACGCGGCCATCGCCGCAGACGGCGAGCGCCGTCGCGCGGGGCGCTCCGCCGGCGCGCCGGTCGGATGACGGAAGGCCGCAATTTGCGACAACTTTCGGCGCCACAGCGGTTCAAACGGCCATGCTGAGAGCACCTCCAAGTAATGGGCGCGGGGCTCCCACGGGGCCCGAGCGCTGCTCTTCCGCTCGGCAGGGACCGGATCGCCGGTCCGCATCCCGACCGACGCCAGCGAGCGATCCAGAGGAGGAGCAGTCATGGCGCTTCCGGTACGACGTGGCAACGGAGCATCGCGGCCCGTGCAGCGATCGGAGCCCTTCCGCGAGCTCGAGGCGCTCCAGCAGCGCACCGCGGAGCTGATGCAGAGCAGGTGGTCGGGCGCCGGACTCGCGGCCACCACATGGACGCCGCGGGTCGACATCGAGGAGACCGGCGAGGCATGGGTGGTCGAGACCGATCTGCCGGGCGTCCGCAACGACGACATCGACGTGGAGGTCCGCGACGACGAGCTCGAGATCAGCGGTGACGTCGAGGAGCGCGAGCGCAGGGGCGTCCTTCGCCGGCGCATGCGGCGCGTCGGGCGGTTCGAGCTCCGGGTGACGCTGCCCGGTCCGATCGACGCCGAGCAGATGGACGCGCACCTCAACGACGGCGTGCTGACCCTGCGGATGCCGAAGCCCGAGCAGGCGCGACCGCGGCGCATCGAGGTCAAGGGCGGGGGCGTCGTGGGCCCGACGGTCGCCGGCGCCCCCACGGGCTTCGACGCGGACAGCGAGACCATCCGCGCCGCCAAGGCCGGCGAGGGCGAGGCGCGCGCCGAGCTGCTGGACGCCTTCATGCCGCTGATCGGCGGCATCGCACGCATCTACCGGGACTCGCCCGCCGTCGACCGGGCGGAGCTGATGCAGGAAGGGGTGGTCGGCCTGCTCCGGGCGCTGGAGCGCTACGACCCGGAGCTCGGCACGCCGTTCTGGGGCTACGCGGCATGGTGGGTGCGCCAGGCCATGCAGCATCTTGTGGCGGAGCTCACCTGGCCGGTGGTCCTCTCCGACCGGGCGCTCCGGCAGCTCGCGCGGATCAACCGTGCTCGCCAGCGACACCTCCAGACCCACGGGCGGGAGCCGACGATCGACGAGCTCGCGAACGCCACGGGGCTGCTGCGGCGGCAGGTCGAGGACCTCGTCGTCGCCGAGCGCAGGCCCCGCGGCCTCGACGAGCCGGTCGGCTCGGAGGAGGGCGCATACGGCACGTTCGGCGACCTCATGGCCGATCCCGTCGCCGAGGAGGCCTACGACGCGGTGCCCACGCGGCTGGTCGTCAGGCAGCTCCCCCGGCTGCTGGGCCGGCTGAGCGATCGCGAGCGCGCGGTCGTCTGCGGCCATTTCGGGCTCGGCGGCCGCACCCCGCGCACCCTCCGCGAGCTCGGCGAGAGCCTCGGCGTCAGCGCCGAGCGCGCACGCCAGATCGAGCGCGGGGCGCTGGACAAGCTCCGCGCGGCGACCGATCGCCGCGGGACGGTTGCCGCCCCACCGACGCGGCCTATCGACACCTGAAACGACCCCAAGGAGAGAGCAGGATGTCGATGCTGACCGAGCCCACGACGCCGTGGCTCCGTGAGGTCAACCGATTGTTCACGCCAGCGCACGCGGTCGCGTCCTTCCTCCCGCCCGCCGACGTGGTGGTGCGCGAGGATGCCGTCGACGTGTACATGGACGTGCCCGGCCTGAACGCCGACTCGCTCGACGTCGAGCTGGAGAGCGACACCCTGACGGTGCGCGGCGAGCGGCGCTGGCCGTATGGATCGCAGGACGGCGCGGTGCGGCGCGTCGAACGCCGCTTCGGCCGGTTCGAGCGCAGCCTTCGCGTGCCATCGGGCCTGGACCACGACGCGGTGGAGGCCTCGCTGAACGACGGCGTGTTGACGCTGCACATCCCGATGCCCAGGACCGCCAAGGCGCGGCGCGTGGAGATCAAGTCGGGTGCCGCGAGCTCGGACGGGGCGCCGCAAGGGCAGGCGGCGGAGCCGCAGGGCGCCACCACCTGATCCGCGAGTGATGACGCCGACGAGCACCGCCGGCACGGCGCGGACCATCCACACCAACATCCCGGCCCGGCTGGACCGCCTGCCGTGGTCGCGGTTCCACTGGCGGATCGTCATCGGGCTTGGGACCGTCTGGATCCTGGACGGCCTCCAGGTCACCGTCGTCGGGGCGATCGCGCCGCGCATGACCGAGGCGGGCAGCGGCATCGCGTTGAGCTCGGCGGACGTCGGGACGGCGGGCGCGATCTACGTCGCCGCAGCCTGCGTCGGCGCCCTCCTGTTCGGCCACCTCACCGACCGCTTCGGGCGCAAGCGCCTGTTCATGGTCACGCTCGGCCTCTACGTCGCGGCCAGCGTGGCGACGGCGTTCTCCTTCGCACCGTGGTACTTCTTCGTCTGCCGGGCCCTGACCGGCCTCGGCATCGGGGGCGAGTACTCGGCGATCAACACCGCCATCGACGAGTTGATCCCGGCGCGGAACCGGGGCCGCGTCGACGTGGCGATCAACGGCAGCTTCTGGGTCGGAGCCGGCATCGGAGCCGTCGCCGCGCTGGTGTTCCTCGACGCCGCCCTGTTCGGGCTCGACGCCGGGTGGCGCCTGGCGTTCGCCACTGGCGCCCTCCTCGGGCTGGCGATCCTGGTCGTGCGGCGCAGCGTCCCCGAGAGCCCGCGGTGGCTGCTGATCCACGGCCACGAGCGCGAGGCCGAGGCGATCGTGGCCACCATCGAAGACCAGGTGCGAGAAGAGCGGGGCCGGGAGCTGCCGGAGGCCACCGGCTCGATCGCGATCCGCCAGCGTGAGGTCATCCCGTTCCGCGAGATCGCGTCGGTCGCGGTCCGACGGTATCCGCGGCGGGTGATCCTCGGCCTGGCGCTGTTCGTCGGCCAGGCGTTCCTCTACAACGCGGTCACCTTCGACCTCGGCACGCTGCTGACCGGGTTCTTCGACGTCACGTCGGGCGCCGTCCCGTACTTCATGGTGATCTTCGCGGCGGGCAACTTCCTGGGTCCGCTGCTGCTCGGGCGCCTGTTCGACACCGTGGGTCGCATCCCGATGATCTCGGGCACCTACTTCGCGTCATCGGCCGTCGTCGTGGTCCTGGCGCTGCTGTTCGCCGCCGGCGACCTGACCCGCTGGTCGTTCATGGCGCTGCTCTGCGCTGCCTTCTTCCTGGCCTCGGCCGGAGCCAGCTCCGCCTACCTGACGGTCAGCGAGATCTTCCCGATGGAGACGCGGGCGCTGTCGATCGCGTTGTTCTACGCCATCGGCACCGCACTCGGCGGGATCACCGGCCCGCTGCTGTTCGGCCAGTTCATCCACAGCGGCAACGCCGACCACGTCGCCGTCGGCTTCCTCATCGGCGCGGGGGCGATGGCGCTGGGCGGCCTCGCTGAGCTGCTGTTCGGCGTGCGAGCCGAGGGTCGGTCGCTGGAGGCGATCGCACGCCCGCTCACCGCCGAGGAGGCCGAGGCCGCCGCGACCGGAGCGACCCCGCAGCCGGCGCATGCCGGCTCGGCGGAGCGCCGGGACCGGATCGGCCGGCGGGATGCCCGCCACCGCGAGCACGACCGCGCCGGCCTGCGGCGGTTCCGGCCCGGCCCCGGGAGCGAGTTCTACTCGCCGGGGATGGTGGGCACGGCCGGCACGACCAGCCGGTTGGCGGCCATGGCCGACGAGGACCTCGACCGGGAGATCGAGGCGATCGCGATCGTGATCGCCGCGTGCGGGCCGATCGGCGCGCAGGAGCTGCGCGGCGGGCTCGACGCCGATGGCTGGGGTCCCGGGCGCTTCCGCACCGCGCTGCGCGCGGCGGTCGACGAGGGCCGTGCGGCGCCCTTGGGCGATGAGCGGTACGGGCCCGCGCGAGCCACCCCCGGCGACGGCCGCGGCGACGGCCCGTGACGGCCTCGCCTCCCGCGGCTGCCATTGCCCGCGGGGGCGCGGGGCCTACTGCATGAGGCGTTCACGACTACTCATCGACATCTCCGCGGTGCGCGCCGGCTGAGCGGCCGGCGAGGTGAGGCAGATGCCCCATGCCCGTGTGCGACGCATCGCTCAGCAAGATCGAGCGCTTTCCCCATGACGAACGACCCCACGGTGGCCATCATCAACCGCATGCCAACACGCCACGTTCTCGGCGACGCGCCCGCCCCGCAGCGGGAGCGTGAGGACGTCGGCCCCGCAGACCCGCCGCCGGGCGGTGAGCTCAACGCCGCCGTGGCGCGAGCCGTCGTCGGCATCTACCGCGACGTGGCCGGCCGCGGCCCCACCCGCGCTCGTGTCTTCTTCCGCGACGAGGTCCTCGTCGTGGTGCTGCGCGACGTGCTGACGACTGGTGAGCGGAGCATGGTCCGCTCCGGTCGCGCCGACAGCGCTCAAGCCACTCGCGACGCGCTACAGGACGTGATGCAAGACGCGCTCATCGCGGCCGTGGAGCGGATCACCGGCGGCAAGGTCGAGGTCCTGCTCAGCAGCTCACAGGCCGAGAGCGGCTTGGCGGCGCAGATCTTCCTGCTGGATCACCCTGTCTGCGCTGGCTGACCGGCCCCTGGGCACGATTCGGCTTGGGCTGATCGCGGCGCCGGGCGTCGCGCACGACCTCGCCCGGGACCTCGCCGCGAAGCTTCCCGAGACCCTGCGCGATGAGGTCTCCTCTGCGGTCGAGTGGGAGGTCCCGCTGGTCGCCGACGCGTTCGCCGCCGACGCCCGGCTCGGCGGCGTCGACATGATCGACCGGGCGCATGAGCGGATGCGGCGCGAGGGATGGCACCTCGCCGTCTGCCTGACCGACCTGCCGCTGCGCAACGGCCGCCGTCCGGTCGTCGCCGATGCGAGCGCCATGCACGGCGTCGCGATCCTGTCGCTGCCCGCGCTGGGTGCTGCCCGGCTGCCCCGGCGGGCGCTCGGCCATGAGCCCGTCGAGGAGCTGGAGGATCGTCTCGAGCGCCCGCCGGGGCAGCCGGGCAGCACCCAGCGCGGGCAGCGACAGGATCGCGACGCCGTGCATGGCGCTCGCATCGGCGACGACCGGACGGCGGCCGTTGCGCAGC
>JAXDIL010000103.1:0-18116 GCA_034664005.1 Thermoleophilaceae bacterium
ACAGCGAGCCGCTCGTCACGACTCCCTCGCCGTGCTCGGTCCGCACCGGGTTGCCCTGGCGCGGGATGCCCGGCCCGGTGAAGGCGAAGGGCGCGAGCGTGTCGGGCGGCTCCAGGTCGCGCAGCGCGTCCGAGCCGATGAAGCCCGTGTCGAGCTTGCAGCACCAGCCGAGCCCCGCCTCGATCGGGTTGCGGTCCTCCGACAGATCATTCCCGTACAGGTGGAAGCAGACCTCGAGCCTCAGCGTGTCGCGCGCGCCGAGGGCTGCCGGCGTGACGCCCTGATCGAGGAGCGCGTCCCAGACCGATCCCGCGCCATCCGGGGGGATCAGGAGCTCGACCCCGTCCTCGCCGGTGTAGCCCGTGCCGCAGACGAGGCAGTCCACACCCGCCACGCTCAGCTCGGCCGTGCGCATGCGCTCGGGCAGGTCGCCCTCGGCGATCCGCTCCACCGCGGCGCGCGCCTCGGGGCCCTGCACGGCGAGCATCGCCCAGCGCTCGTGCGCGTCCGCGACCTCCACGTCGAAGTCACCGGCGTGCTCGCGGAACCAGGCCAGGTCCTTGTCGTGATTGGAGGCGTTGGTGACGGTGAGGAAGCGGTCAGCGCCCAGCCTGTATGTGAACAGGTCGTCGAGGACGCCCCCGTCCTCGCGGCACAGGACCGAATACTGCGCGCCGCGCTCGGCGATGCGCGACACGTCGTTCGACAGCAGCCGCTGGAGGAACCCCTCCGCCTGCGGCCCGCTCGTCTCGATCTCGCCCATGTGCGAGACGTCGAACACGCCCGCTCGGGTGCGCACGGTCACGTGCTCCTGGCGAATCCCCTCGTACTGGACCGGCATCTCCCAGCCGGCGAACGGAACCAAGCGCGCCCCTGCGCGCTCATGGCGCTCGAACAGCGGCGTTCGTCTAAGTGTGTCTGCGGCGGGCAACCGGCCGCAGATTACCCCCTGTCCGGCGTGGCGGGCTCGACCCCGGCGGCGCGCCTGCACTGGTCCACGGCCACGGCGAGACCAAGCCATCCCGAGAACGGAAGATCGGGCGTATGCTGGGCTCGCAGGACGCCGCGGACGCCGTCCTCCTCGAGCACGAGCTCCACATGCGCTGTGACGTCTGCGGCTGTTGACATACCGCGATAATCGACCACCGGGCTCTGCACCGCATCAGGAGCACCCCCGAACTCGACCCCGAACTTCCGATGGACTCGATGGACTCGCCGACTGCCACGAGTGACCCGGGCCTGCTCGAACGCGAGTCGGAGCTGCACGCGCTCGACCAGGCGCTCGCCGGGGCTTTGGCGGGCCGGGGAAGCGTCGTCGCGATCGAGGGCCCGCCCGGCATCGGCAAGTCGAGCCTCGTCTCGGCGTGCGTCGAGCTGGCGCGCGAGCGCGACATGTACACGCTCGCCGTGCGTGCCACCGAGCTCGAGCGGAGCTATCCGTACGGCATCGTCCGCCAGACGGCGGACTCCGTCACGCTCGGCAGGTCGCCGGAGGAGCGCTCGGCGCTGTTCACCGGCGCGGCGAAGCTCGCGCTGCCGATCCTGGATCCCGGGACCGCCGACGAGCCGGACAACCCGGAGCTGATGTACCAGCGCCTGCACGGGCTCTACTGGCTGATCGCCAACCTGGCCCGCGACCGGCCGCTCCTGATCACCATCGACGACGCCCAGTGGGCCGACGAGGCCTCAATGACCGCCGAGCGCTTCCTCAGCCTCCGGATCGCCGATCTCCCGATGGTGCTGCTGCTGGGGGTGCGCACCGCCGAGGTCGGGCAGCTCGGCGTCCCGCTCGCCGAGATCCTCGCGGACCCAGCGACGGTCTCGATCCGCCCCGGCCCGCTCTCCCCGGACGGCGCCGGGGAGCGCATCCGCGCGCTGCTCGGCTCGTCGGACCCCGCCTTCGCCGCCGCCTGCCACCTGGCCACGGGCGGCAACCCGTTCCTGCTCGAGCAGCTCGTGAGCGAGGTGCGCGCCGAGGGCATCGAGCCCACGGCCGCCAGCGCCGAGCGGGTCTCGACGCTCGGCCCCGACACCGTCCGGGCGTCGGTGCTGCTGCGGCTCGAGCGCCTGTCGAGCGCCGGCGCTCCCGTGGCGCGGGCGCTGTCGATCCTCGGGGAGCACGACGTGTCGCTCCGCGACGTCGCCACGCTCGCCGAGGTGCCCGAGGACGAGGCCGCCGAGGCGCTCGCCGAGCTCGAGCGAGCCGGGCTCGTGACAGGCCAGCCGCAGCTCCGCTTCCGGCACCCGATCCTCCGCGCGTCGATCGAGGACGACATGCCCGCGGTCGAGCGCTCGCGCGCCCACGAGCTGGCCGCGCGGATGCTGACCGAGCGCGACGCCGACCCCGTCGCGGTCGCGGCCCACCTACTCGTATGCGAGTCGGGCCAGGGCGACTGGGCCGTCGACGCGCTGCGTGCCGCGGCTCGGCGTGCCGAGGCGCTCGGCGACCCGTCCGGCGCGGTGCGCTACCTGGAGCGAGCTGTGGCGGAGCGCCCAAGCGCCGAGCAGCTCGGCGAGGTGCTCTTCGAGCTTGGGCTGGCGGCCGCGCACGCCGGCGATCCCGATGCCGCCGACCACCTGGAGCGCGCGGCCGAGGCGGGCGGCCCGACCCGCCTGCGGGCGCTTCACTGGACCGGCGTCCTCCATTACGTGGCCGGTCGCGCCACGCGCGCGGCCGACGTGCTCGAGAACGCGCTCAGGGACGTACCCGAGGACTCCGACGTCGCGAAGCCACTGGTGGAGACGCTGATCGCGGTCGGGCTGGAGAGCGCGAGTGTGCGGACACGGCTCGGGGACCTGCTGGACCACATCGACGAGCCGCCCGGCGCGCCGCAGAGCGACTTCGAGCGCTTCTCGCTGATCGCGCTGGCATTCGTGGCGATCACCGAGAAGGCGGACGCCGCGCGCGCGAACGAGCTGGTCCACCGCGCGCTCAGCATCGAGGAGCACGGCTACTACGAGTCGGTAATGCGCGCCAGCGTCGGGCGCCCGATGCCGGCGTTCGTGCTCACACTGCTGGAGCGCTACGACGAGTCCAGCGCGATCCTCGACCGGCTCGTCCGCGCGGCGCGCGACTACGGCGACCGCTCGGCTGTCGGCGTCTTCCTAGCCGAGCGCGCCTGGACGCGCTACCGCTCTGGAGCCGTCGAGACCGCCGAGGCCGATGCCGCCGAGGCGCTCCGGATCGCGCGTGACGCCACGCGCGCCCGCGGCCACGCTCCTATCGCCGCGGCGACCGCCGTGCTGGCCGGCCTCGAGCGCGAGCGCCCCATCGCCGAGCTGGAGGCCGTGATCTCCGGTCTGCCGCCGGCGGGTGACCCGGACACGGTCGTGCAGGACGACCTCGCGCTCGCGCGCGCCTGGCTGCTGCTGTCCACGGGCGACGCCCGTGGCGCGGCCGACGCCGCGCTCGAGCTGGACCGCACGGACTCCTGGGGTTGCAGCTCGCCCACGCTGCTTCCGTGGCGCTCGGTGGCGTCCGTCGCGCTCGCGCAGCTCGGCGAGGAGGAACGGGCACTCGAGATGGCCCGTGAGGAGCTACGGCTCGCCGAGCAGCTCGGCACCCCGCGCGCGGTCGGGATCGCGCAGCGCGCCGTGGCCCTGGCGGGCCCGGCCGACGAGCGGCAGCAGATGCTGGAGGCCGCCGTGGCCACGCTCGAGCAGGGCCCGGCGCGCCTCGAGCTCGCCCGCGTGATCTGCGAGCTGGGCGCGGAGCTGCGCCGGCGTGGCGAGCGCACGGCTGCGCGCGACGCGCTGCGACGGGCCTACTCGCTGGCCTCGGAGTGCGGCGCCACGCGGCTCGCGAACCGAGCGCGAGACGAGCTGGCGCGCTCCGGGGCACGGCTGATCCGCGAGCCGGCCAGCGGCGTCGACGCGCTCACCCCGAGCGAGATCCGCGTTGCCGAGCTGGCCGCTGAGGGCCTCACGAACCGCGAGGTCGCGCAGGCCCTGTTCGTCTCTGAGAAGACCGTGGAGACGCACCTCGGCCGCGTGTACCGCAAGCTCGACATCAAGTCGCGTCACGCCCTGCCGGCGGCGCTGGCCGACCGCCAGACCGCGGCCGCCGAGCCGGTCGCCTAGCTCTAGCCCTCGAGCAGCGCCGCAGTCACGGCGAGCGCCACCTCGGCCCGCGTGCGGAGCGACTCCAGGCTCACCCACTCGTCGGGCGTGTGAGCGCCGCCGCCCAGCGGCCCAAGCCCGTCGATCGTCAGCTCGATCCCGCCCGCGGCCATGTGGCTCGCGTCGCTCGCCCCGCCACGCTCGGAGCCGACCAGCGGCCGGTCGAGGCGCTCGCTTGCCGCCGCGAGCACGCCCGCGGTGGCCGCGCGCGAGTCCATCCCCGGCCAGGCGCGCACCATGGTGGTCTCGAGCCGGACCTCGTCGTGCTCGTCCGGGATGGCGGCGAAGACCGGGTCGAAGGCCTCGAGGCTGTCGGCGCGCAGGTCGCAGACGAGCTCGCCCGCGGCCGGGACCACGTTGAAGGCATCGCCGGAGCGGAGGATCGTCGGCACGGCGGTGAGCCGGTCCGGGCCGGACGGGTCGCTGCGGCCCGCCACCGCCCGGGCCACGGCGGCGAGCGCGAGCAGCGCGCTCCGGCCGCGCTCCGGCGCCGAGCCGGAGTGCGAGGAGCGCCCGTGGGCGTCCACGCGCAGCGTGCCGGCCGCCTTTCGCTTCACGATCACGGCGTCCTCGCCGCCCTCCGTGCGCTCGCCGCCCTCGAAGCACAGGCACCCGTCGAAGCCGGCGAAGCGCGCGGCGTGGGCGAAGGGCGCCGTGCGCCATTCCTCGTCGTTCACGAGCAGGACGGCCATCTCCGCGTACAGCTCCGGGCGCTCCGCGAGCTCACGCGTGAGCGCGAGCGAGAGCGCCACGCCGCCCTTCATGTCCACCGCGCCGGAGCCGATCAGGCGGTCGCCGTCGCGCTCGATCGGCCGGTGGGCCGCGTGGCCCACCACCGTGTCGAGGTGGCCGAGCAGCAACACCCGCTTGGTTCCGGTTCCCCGCAACGTGGCGAGCAGGTCGGGAGCATGGCCGGGCGTCGAGCAGTCGATCCGCTCGACCTCGGCTGCGCTGGGCAGGAAGGCGGCGGCGAGCGCAACACACTCCTCCGCGCCCGCGATGTCGCCGGACGGGGACGACACCGCCACGAGCGCCTCCAGCTCGCGCTCGATCATTCGAGCGGCGCCACGAAGTGGTACGCCGTGATCCGGAGCCCGGTGTTGAAGTAGAGGCGGTGGGCGTCCTCGCGCTCGGGACCGACCGCGGAGTCGAGGTGGAACTGCGTGCAGCCCTGCCGCCTCCCCTCGTCCTTGCACCACTCGAGCAGCGCCCGGCCGTGGCCGCGCCCACGCGCGTCGGGGAGGGTCGAGAGGTCGTCCACGTAGAGCGCGTCGTGCCAGGGCAGGTTGCGGATCACGCGGAAGCCCGCCACGGCCACGCAGCGGTCGCCCTCGAACGCGCCCACGAGCCGGTAGCCCTGAGGGCGCTGCACCTCGTTGACGCGGCGCACGAACTCGTCCTCGTCCGTGTAGTGCGTGCGCAGCGCGCGCATGGCCTCGAAGGCCTGCGCCGTGTCAGGCGCGAGGAGCTCTGTCAGTCCCTCAGGAATGACGGAACGTCGATCTCGTCGTCCGAGATCTCGAGGGACGCGCGCTGGCGGTCGTCGAGCTTCACGTCGCGGCGGCGCGGCTCGCGCCGGCGCCCGGTCGAGTCCTCCTCGAACAGCGGCGTGCGGCTGGGCCGCTCGAAGCCGGTCGCGATCACGGTCACGCGGACGGCGTCGCCCATCGTGTCGTCGACGACGGCGCCGAAGATGATGTTCGAGTTCGAGTCGGCAGCGCTCTGGATGATCTCGGCGGCCTCGTTCACCTCGAACAGCCCGAGGTCGGTGCCGCCGGTGATGTTCAGGAGGATGCCCGTGGCGCCCTCGACCGACTGCTCGAGCAGCGGGCTCGACACCGCGTTCTTCGCGGCCTCGGCCGCGCGGTTCTCGCCGGACGCCTCGCCGATGCCCATGAGCGCCGAGCCGGCGTCCTGCATGATCGTGCGCACGTCGGCGAAGTCCAGGTTGATGAGGCCGGGCGTGGTGATCAGGTCGGTGATGCCCTGGACGCCCTGGCCGAGCACGGCGTCCGCCTCGCGGAACGCGTCGAGGATGCTGGTCCGGCGCTCCACGACGGCGAGCAGCTTCTCGTTCGGGATCACGATCATCGTGTCCACCTGCTCGCGCAGCCTGTCGATCCCCTCGACCGCCTGGCGCATCCGCTGCGTGCCCTCGAAGTCGAACGGCTTCGTGACGACGCCCACGGTGAGCGCGCCGACCTCCTGCTTCGACACCTCGGCGATCACGGGCGCCGCGCCCGTGCCGGTGCCGCCGCCCTCGCCGGCTGTCACGAAGACCATGTCAGCGCCCTTGAGCGCCTCCTTGATCTCGTCGCGGCTCTCGTTGGCGGCGCCGTATCCGACGTCGGGGTTGGCACCCGCGCCGAGGCCGCGCGTCAGCTGATCGCCGATCTGCAGCTTGATGTCGGCATCGCACATCTGGAGCGCCTGCGCGTCCGTGTTGACGGCGATGAACTCGACGCCCTTTAGGCCCTGATCGACCATCCGGTTAACGGCATTGGTTCCGCCGCCGCCGATGCCGACGACCTTTATGACAGCCAGGTAGCTACCCGTGTCCATGTGAGGTGGTGCCTCTCTACCGTCCGAAGCTCAAGCAATAGTGGAGGGTTGCCCGCTCCGCCAAAGCCCAGACTCTAGGCGGAGTTCGCGGGAAGTGTCAATCGACTTCGCAAGAAATCCTGCACCACAACCCTACACAGGTGCTTGAGAGTTGGGTTGAAGCTCAACTAATGCTTGAGGGTTAGCCAGGTGGCGGCGACGCCCCGCCAGCCCCGGTGGAATCGGTCGGCGCGGGCGTTGCTGGAGCGCTCTGGGGCACGGCCGGCTGGGCCGTGTCGGTGGGCGCCGGGGCCAGCGGCTCGGTGGCCGGATCGACCGTTGTGTCCGTCGCCGCGGCAGTGGTCGGCGGCGCCAGCTCCGCCGCGCCGGCCGGGGCCACCGGCGATAGCGTCTCCGCCGGCAATCCGCCGGCCGCGGGCCGCCCGGGCAGCCTCACGTCGATGTATGTGGCGCCCGCGGCGTCCGGATCTGCGAGCACGCGGGCGGCGGCGATCCACTTGGCGTGCACGCGCCTCGCGTCGCCGAAGATCAGCTCGGGGCCGTCGCGGACGGTGACCACGAGCCCGTCCTGACTGCGCATCTCCACCCGCTCGAGCCGGGACCGCAGCGCGGCCGGCGCCCCGCCGGCCACCAGGGCCGCGTGCAGCGCGACCGGATCCTTCAGACGCGTGCCGTGGAGGTTGCCGCGCGCCGGGATCGTCGGCAGCCTGCCCTCGACGGGAAGCCCGCGCAGGATCGTGCCGTCGCCGGCCACCGGCACGCCGCCCACAACGGCGGCGGGGCGGTGCTCCACCACGTGGATCTGGAGGCCGTGCGGGAAGTCGGGCCTCACCTCGAGCGCGCGGACCACCGGATAGGCCACGATCGCCTGCTCGAGCTCGTCGTGGCGCACGTGCAGCGTCGTCATGGCGTGAGCCGCGGAGGTGAGGGCGGCGCGGACGCGGTCCGCGTCCTTCGTCGTGAGCCCCGACACCGTGACCTTCTCGACGGCCACCAGCGAGGAGTCGCGCAGCCAGAACTGGTACCCGGCCGCGAGCACCAGTGACACCGCCAGGGTGATCAGGACCCGCCGCCTGAGCGAGGGCGGGAGCGCGGCGAGCGGCCGGACGCGGCCGATCCGCCGCAGGGCGAGCGTGGCGGTGCTCATCCGCTTCCCCACAGGGGCGTGGTGTCTACCTCGCCGAGCAGCTGGACCTCGGGCTCGAGCTCCACGCCGAAGCGCTCGCGCACTCGTCGGCGGCCCTCGCCCATGAGGGCGATCACGTCGGCTGTGGTGGCGTGGCCCATGTTCTCCACGAAGTTCGCGTGCTTCTCGGAGAAGCGGGCCCCGCCGACCGTGAGCCCGCGGCAGCCTGCCTCGTCCAGCAGCACGCCCGCGCTGCGGCCCTCCGCGCGCGGGTCGTCGGGGTTCTTGAAGGTGGAGCCGAAGGTCTTGATCCCGGAGGGCTGGGCCTCCCTGCGCGCCGCGCGCATGTCGGCGAGCGTGCCCTTCACGCTCTCAGGCTCCGCCTCGCTGAGCGCGAACGAGGCGCGCGCCACGATCTCGTCGGCGGCCAGGTTCGACTTCCGGTAGCTGAAGCCGAGCTCGCCGGGCGTACGCCGCTCGGTGCCCGAGCCGGTCGTGACGTCCACCCACTCGAGCACGCGCGCGAGGTCGCCGCCGTAGGCGTTGGCGTTCATCTTGACCGCGCCGCCCACCGTGCCGGGGATGTTCACGCCGAACTCGAGGCCGCTCAGCCCGGTGCGGGCGGCGAAGGCGGCGGCCTGGGGCAAACGCGCGCCTCCGCCGCACAGAAGGCGCGTTCCGTCCTGCTCGATCGTGGCGAGCGAGCCGTCCAGCTTCAACACGAGTCCTCGGAATCCGTCATCCGCTATCAGCAGGTTCGAGCCGGACCCGACCACTCCTACCTGGACGCCCTCGGCGTTCGCCCAGGCCAGGACCTCGCCCAGCACCGCGGGTGTGTGCGGCCGCACGAAGAAGTCGCCGTGGCCACCCGTGCGGATCGTCGTGAGCCGCGCCAGCGGGTAATCGGTCGCGACGTCGCGGGGCATGCTCATGACGCGAGCCTCCTCGCGAGCTCGTCCACGTCGCCCGCGCCGAGCGTCATCAGCAGGTCGCCCTCACCCAGCTCGCCGCGCAGCTGGGCCTCGGCCTCGTCGAGCGTCGGGAGCCACCAGACCGGACGGCCGCCGCCCGCGTCCGCGACCGCCTCGGCGACCTGGTAGCCGCTCACGCCGGGGAAGTCCTCCGGCCGCTCGCGCGCCCTGTAGACGTCGAGCACCACGACGAGATCGGCCAGCGCGAGCGCGCGGCCGAAGTCGCGCGCCAGCATCTGGGTGCGGGAGTAGAGGTGCGGCTGGAAGCATGCCACGAGCCTGTGTGGCTCCAGCGTGCGCGCCGCGGCCAGCGTTGCGCGCACCTCGGTCGGGTGGTGGGCGTAGTCGTCGTAGACCTCCGCCCCGCGCTCCGTGCGCCCGTGCGACTCGAAGCGGCGGCCCGCGCCGCTGAACTTCGACAGCGCCGGCGCTGCCTCCGCGAGCGGCACGCCCGCGGCCCGCAGCGCAGCCAGCGCCGCGAGCGCGTTCAGGACGTTGTGCTCGCCGGGCACGGGCAGCTCCACCTGGACGCCCTCGACTTCGAAGCTCGAACGGCCCGCTGTGAGGGCCACGGCCTCGGCCCGCAGGTCGCCGCTCTCGATGCCGAATGTGATCGTCTCCCCCTGCTTCGGCAGCTCCACGCCGGGGCCCAGCACGCGCACCTCGGCCGGCGCCGTGAACTCCTCGAAGGCCTCCTCGAGCTCGGCCAGGCCGGCGTAGGTCGCGTGATGGTCGAGCTCGACGTTCGTGACCACGGCCACGTCGCGCGCGAGCTTCAGGAACGAGCGATCCGACTCGTCGGCCTCGATCACCGCCCACTCCCCCGCTCCCCACGCCGCGTTCGTCCCGGCGGCGCGCAGCTCGCCGCCGATCAGGAAGGCGGGGTCGCGGCCGGTCTCGCGGAGCGCGAGCGCGGCCATGGAGGCGGTCGTGGTCTTCCCGTGCGTGCCCCCGACGGCGATCGTGCGCTTCAGGCGCGACAGCTCGCCGAGCAGCTCGCCGCGGTGAAGGACCGTCGCGCCCGCCGCCCGCGCGGCGGCCAGCTCCTCGTTGTCGCCCGGGATCGCCGTCGACACGACCACCTCGGCGCCCTCCGGAAGGTTCGCGGCGTCGTGCCCGATCACCGGCTCGATCCCGGCCGCTCGCAGCCGCTCGCTGTAGGACGACTCGGCCTGGTCGGAGCCGGTCACGGCCGCACCGAGCTCGCTCGCCACCAGGGCGAGCCCGCTCATGCCGGCCCCGCCGATGCCTATGAAATGAAGCCGCCTGCCTTCGAGCGAGCCGCTCATGCGAGCGCCAGCAGCTCGTCGGCCACTCGCTCGGCGGCGTCTGGCTTCGCCACCGCTCGTGCGGCGTTGGACATCTCGGCCATCCGCTGGGGGGCCGCGAGCAGGCCGCCCACCTCGCGCGCTAGCCGCGGCCCGTCGAGCGCTGCGTCCGGGATCACCACCGCCGCGCCCGCCTCCTCCATGAAGCGCGCGTTGGCGGCCTGGTGGTTGCCCGTCGCGTGCGGGTAGGGCGCGAGGATCGAGGGCAGGCCCGCCGCGGCGAGCTCGAAGACCGATCCGCCGGCGCGAGCGGCCGCCAGGTCGGCCGCGGCGAGCGCATCGGCGAACGGCTCGATGTACGGGAAGAGGCGGTAGTGCTCGGGTGAGCCGAGCTCGTCGAGGCGCGCACGCAGCGACTCGTAGTCGCGCCGGCCGCACGCGTGGAGCACGGCGCACGGCGCCGCGGAGCCGAAGGCGTCCATCGCCGCGTCGTTCAGGCGGCGCGCGCCGAGCGAGCCGCCGAAGATCAGCACGCAGGCCGCGTCGGGCGTGACCCCCAGCCGGACACGCGCGGCGCCGCGGTCCGCGCCCGCGGTGCCCTGCGGCACCGGGCGGCCGGTGACGAGCCACTTCGAGCCGGTCCGGCCCGGCAGCGGGAAGGCGAGACAGACGCGCGAGGCGAGCGGCGCCAGCATCCGGTTGGAGACGCCGAGGTGGCTGTCCGCCTCGGTGAGCACGAGCGGTAGCCCGAGCGTCTTCGCCGCCAGCCCCACCGGACCGGCCACGTAGCCGCCCCCGCCGAGCACCGCGTCCGCGCCGATCTGCCGCAAGAGCCGCCGCGCCCGACCCGTCGCGCGAGCCGCGAGCAGCAGCGCGCGCGCCGCGCGGAGCGGGTTGCGCCGGTCGATACCCGCGACACGGAGCTGGTGGAGCGGGTAGCCGGCGGCCGGCACGAGTTCGGCCTCGGCCCGCTCGCCCCCGATGAACTCCACCTGAGCGCCGCGCGCGCGGAGAGCGTCAGCGACCGCGAGTGCCGGCACGACGTGTCCCGCCGTCCCGCCGGCGGCGATCACGATCGACGTCACTTCCACCTCCGTCGATGGCGCGCAGCTCGGGCCGCTCGGCGCGCTTGGCGCGCCCGCCGGTCTCCGCCACGTTCAGGAGCAGTCCCATCGCGCCCATGAGCACCACCAGGTTGCTCGCCCCGTACGAGATGAACGGGAGCGGCACGCCGGTGAGCGGCATCAGCCCGAGGACCGCGAAGAAGTTCAGCGTCGCCTGGCAGAGCACCAGCGAGGTGATCCCGGCGGCCAGCAGCTTGGAGTAGAGATCGCGCGCGTTCTTGGCCACGCGCAGGCCCGCGTAGCCGATCATCCCGTAGAGGCCGATCAGCCCGAGGATCCCCACCACGCCGAGCTCCTCGCCGATCACGGCCAGGATCATGTCCGTGTGCGCCTCGGGCAGGTAGAAGATCTTCTGGACCGACTCGCCGAGGCCCACGCCGAATAGCCCACCGTGGCCGATCGCGGTGAGCGCCTGGACGGCCTGGAAGCCGGTGTCGCCCGCGTCGGCGAACGGGTCGAGGAACGAGAGCAGGCGCTCCCGCCGGTAGGGCTCGGCGATCGCAAGGATGGTCGCCAGGAACGCCAGCGTGCCGCCGATCAGCGCGAGGTTGCGCATCGGCGTGCCCGCCGCCACGAGCAGCGCGCCGATGGCGAAGCAGATCACCATCGTGGTGCCCATGTCGGGCTGCTTCATGAGCAGCGCGCAGGCCGCGCCGACGACGAACAGCAGCGGCTTCGCCATCGTCGCCACCGTGCGCACCGAGTGCGGCCGCGCCGCGAGCAGCTGGGCCGCGTACAGGACGAGCGAGACCTTCAGGAGCTCGGAGGGCTGGAACTGGAGGAAACCCGCCCCTAGCCAGCGCGTGGCGCCGTTCACCGTGACGCCGATGCCGGGGATCATCACGGCGATCGTCAGCGCGAACGAGCTCGCCAGCAGGATCGGTGTGAGGCCGCGGATCACCTTGAGCCCGTGGCGCGAGCCGAGGTGCAGGAGCACGAGGCCGAGCAGCCCGAACATCACGTACCGCTTGAGGTAGTAGGACGGGTCGCCGGGGCCCGAGAGGAGCGACTCGGCGGAGCTCGCGGAGTAGACCATCACCGCGCCGCCTGCCAGCAGGCAGAGCGTCGCGGTGTAGAGGATCGAGTACTCGACCGGGTGCTTCCGGGTCATCCAGTGCGTTTTCTACGGCCAGGCCCGGATTCATCCCCGCGGGATCAGCGATCTGAAGGTGGCCCCGCGCTCCTCGTAGTCGCGGAACTGGTCGAAGCTGGCGCACGCCGGCGAGAGCAGCACGACCTCGCCGGGCTGCGCGGCGGCCGTCGCGTCCCTCACGGCGGTGGCGAGATCGCCCGAGCGGTGGAGCGGCACGGTGCCCTCCAGGTCCGCCTGGAGGCGGTCCGCGGCCTCCCCGATCAGGTAGCCCGCCACCGCGCGCGAGGCGAGCGCGTCGCGCAGCCCGGCGAAGCCGCCGCCCTTGAGGCTCCCGCCGAGGATGGCGTGCACGCCCCCCTCGAACGCCTCGATCCCGCGCAGCGCCGACGACACGTTCGTGGCCTTGGAGTCGTTCACGTACAGCACGCCGTTCACCGAGCCGACCTCCTCGAGCCGGTGCGGCACGCCCGCGAAGGTGCGGAGCGCTCCCGCCACCGCCTGCTCCGGCACGCCCGCCGCGACCGCGGCCGCAGTCGCGGCCATCGCGTTCTGGAGGTTGTGCGCGCCGCGCAGGCGGATCTCCTCGGCCGGAAGCGGCAGCGGACCGAACTCCACCCGTTCCGCGGCCCCCGGCACCTCCACTCCGGGTGGCACGACCGCCACCTGCTCCGGCGCCTGGTTCGCGAACAGGCGGAGCTTCGCCTCGCGGTACGCCTCGAACGTGCCGTGCCTGTCGAGGTGGTCCTCCTCGATGTTGAGGAGCAGCGCCACGTCCGGTGCGAGCGCCTCCGAGTCCTCGGCCTGGAAGCTCGACACCTCGCAGACGATGGTGGCCTCGGGATCGACGTGGCCCACGAGCGAAGCGAGCGGCGTCCCCACGTTCCCCGCCAGCGCGACGGGGAGCCCGGCCTCGCGCCAGATGGCGCCGAGCAGCTCGGTTGTCGTGGTCTTCCCGTTCGTGCCCGTCACCGCCACGAGGCGGTTCGGCAGGAGCCGCCAGGCCAGCTCGAGCTCGCCCACGACCGGGATGCCGCGCTCGCGCGCCGCAATCACGACGGGCGCCTCGTTCGGCACGCCCGGGCTCTTCACCACGCACGCGACGCCGTCGAGCAGCTCGATCCCGTCGACGCCGAGGTGGGCGTCGATGTCGTCGGGCACGTCCGGCGTGCCGGAATCCACCGCCACGACCTCGCCGTGCTCACGGAGCATCCGCGCCGCGGCCGTGCCCGAGCGCGCCAGCCCCACGACGAGGTACGGGCCCTCGGGGAGCGGCGGCCTCACGACCCTGGGATCGACGCCTGGAAGAGCGTGAACCCGATCGCGGCGCAGATCGCCGCGATGATCCAGAAGCGAAGGATGATCTTCGTCTCCGACCAGCCCGCCAGCTCGAAGTGGTGGTGGATGGGCGCCATCAGGAACACCCGCCGCCGGAAGCGCTGGAAGGCGAACACCTGGATCGCAACGGACAGCGCCTCGATCACGAAGATGCCGCCGATCACGATCAGCAGCAGCTCGGTCTTCGTCATCACCGCGAGCGCGGCGATGGCGCCCCCTAACCCGAGCGAGCCCGTGTCGCCCATGAACACGGACGCGGGGAACGAGTTGAACCACAGGAAGCCCACGCAGGCCCCGACCAGGCAGGCGCTCAGCAGCGCGAGGTCCTGCTGGCCGGGCGTGATGAACGTCATCACCGTGAAGGTGAGCAGCACGATCGCGGCGCAGCCGGCGGCGAGGCCGTCGAGGCCGTCGGTGAGGTTCACGCCGTTCGTCGCGCCCGCCAGCACGAGGAAGATCAGCACCGGGTAGGCGAAGCCGAGCTCGACTGACGCGTCGACGACACGGAGCCGGAGCGTGTCGTTGAGGCCCACGTACTCGGTCACCACGATCCAGAGCGCGATCGCGGTGAGCGCCTGGACTACGAGCTTGGTCTTGCCGGAGACCCCCAGCGAGCGGCGCCGGCGCAGCTTGATGATGTCGTCGGCGAAGCCGAGCGCCGCCATCGCAAGCGCGGTGCCGAGCACGGCGATGCTGGCCGCTCGATACGACGACAGGATCAGGAACGGCACCGCGATCGCGACGAAGATCAACACGCCGCCCATCGTCGGCGTGCCCGCCTTGCCGTGATGCCCGGCGGGGCCCTCCTCGCGGATCTGCTGGCCGAACTCCTTGAGCCGCAGGTAGTCGATGAAGCGCGGGCCGAGGAACATGCAGATGAGAAGCGACGCCGAGCCCCCCATGACGATCTCCCCGAGCATCACGTGGCCACCCGCGCCCGCAACGCGTCGCGCGCCTCCGTCATGTCGTCGAAGGGCTCCTTGCGACCGTTCTCGAACTCCTGGCCCTGCTCGTGGCCCTTGCCGGCGATCACGACGACGTCGCCCGGCCCCGCCGCCCCGATCGCCCGCCTGATCGCGCGGCGGCGGTCCGCGTCGCGCTCGGCGTCCGGCCCTGCGCCCTCCATCACCTGGTCGATGATCGCCTCGGGGGGCTCGCTGCGCGGGTTGTCGGAGGTCACGAGAACGCGGTCGGCCAGCCGGCGCGCCGCGTCGCCCATCAGCGGGCGCTTGGCGGCGTCGCGGTCGCCGCCCGCCCCGAAGACCACGTGCAGTCGCCCACGCGTGAGCTCGCGCGCGGTGCGCAGCACGTTCTCGAGCGAGTCGGGCGTGTGCGCGTAGTCCACGAGCACGCCGAAGTCCTGCCCCTCGTCGACCGGCTCGAAGCGTCCGGGCACCCGCTCGAAGCCCTCGAGCGAGAGCTCCTCCACGCCGAGCGAGCGCACCGCAGCGATCGCGCCGACCACGTTCAGCACGTTGAAGAGGCCCGGCAGCGGCGAGTCGATCTCGACCGTGCCGTCAGGTGTGTCGAGCGTGAAGCGCGAGCCCGCGAAGTCGAACTCGATGTCACGGGCGCGGTAGTCGGCCTCGTTGTCGATGCCGAACGTGACGGCGCCCTCGAGCTCGGATGCGATGCGGCGGCCGTACTCGTCGTCCGCGTTCACCACCGCCGGCCCCGGCTCGTCGAACAGCCGGCGCTTGGCCGCGAAGTAGGCCTCCATCGTCTCGTGGAAGTCGAGGTGGTCTTGGGTCAGGTTCGTGAACACGCGGCAGGCGAACCGGATCCCCGCGACGCGGCCCAGCTCGAGCGCGTGCGAGGAGACCTCCATCGCCGCGGCGCGGTCGCCGCCGTCGACCATGCGCCGGAAGCTGTGCTGGAGATCGATCGCCTCGGGTGTCGTGCGCTCCACGTCCTCCGCCACGCCGCCCACGACCCGCTTGACGGTGCCCAGGAGGCCGGTCTGGCGGCCCGCGGCCTCGAGCAGGTGCCTGACGAGGAAGGCGGTCGTGGTCTTGCCGTTGGTGCCCGTGATGCCCACGACGTCCAGCTGGGCGGTCGGGTCTCCATAAAAACGCGCGGCGGCCGGCCCCATCGCGGCGCGCACGTCCTCGACGACGACCTCGGGCACGCCGAGGTCGAGCTGTCGCTCCGTAACGAGCGCCGCGGCGCCGCGTTTCACCGCATCTGGAGCGAAATCATGGCCGTCCGTGCGGAATCCGGGTACGCAAAAAAAGAGCGCCCCCGGCGTGACGCTGCCGCTTGAGTACGCGAGGGCCGAGACCTCGACCTCGGGCGCCTCACGCCCCATCAGGTCGCGAAGTGTCATGGATTCCGGCAGGTTATTAGGGTCCTCGGGCGGTCCGAGTTCCGTTCAGGCCTCAGACTTTCGTCCAGGTGGCCGATAGAGACACCGTGAGCGGGACTGTCCTGAGCGCGCTCGCTCGCCTCGCAGAAAGGCGGTTTACGAGCTTCTCCGAGGCAGCGGACTCGGTCCTCGACCTGCTCGAGGCCGAGCTCCCGGCTGGTTCGCTGCTGCTCGGCCGCGTTGACTGGGACGAGAGCGAGCTGCGCCTGATCGACGTACGCGGCGCTGCGGCGGCGGAGCTCGGCGCGGGCTCGACGCTCCCGCTGGCACCCGGCGCGAGCGGCGGCAGCCGCGGTTTTCTCGATCCCCAGGCGCTTCAGCGCCTGTCGGTGCGCTCGTACCTCGCGCTTCCGCTCGACTCGAGCTCGGGCGCCGGCGCGCTCACGCTCTGCGCGCTCGCGCCGGGCACGGACGTCTTTACGCAGGAGCATCTGGAGTTGCTGTCGGTCGCCGGGCGTCTCCTCACCTACGAGTGGGAGAGCGTCAAGTGGCGAGCCGACCTGCGCCGCATGGGCGAGCGGCTGCGCGACCCGGAGCGGACCGACGCCCTCACCGGTCTGCTGAACCGTCTGGCATTCGTCGAGGCCGTGGAGCGCGAATGGCGGCTTGCCGAGCGTGGGACGCTTGAGACCTACGTGCTCGCGTTCCGAGTGTCGAACCTGCGCGCCATCGCCGAACGCTACGGCGCCGCCGTCGGCGAGCTGATGCTGAAGGACGCCGCCGACGTGATGCAGACGGCCATCCGCCGCACCGACCACGCGGGCCGGCTCGCCGAGGACTCCTTCGGCGCGGTGCTCGTGGGCTGCAAGGGACTCGAGGGCGCCGCGGCGTTCGTAGGCCGCTACGGACAGTCGCTCACGCGCGCGACCCACGACCGCCCCGCCCAGCTCGAGCTCGCCTACGCCATCTGCTCGCTTGGCGATGCCGAGTCGCCTGAGGCGGCGCTCGAGCGGATCGAGTCGGAGGCGCGCGACAGCGCCGTGGCGCTGGCGGAAGACGCGGCATGAGCCCGGAGACGAGCACCGCCGTGCCTCCCCCGCCCAAGGGAGTCATCCCACCGTCCGAGCCGGGCGGCCGTTCGGGCTTCCTGAGCGACGTGATCGTCGAGCTGGGCTTCGCCACCGCCGACGCGGTCGAGGCCGCTGTGCGCGAGGCCCGCGCCGGGACGACCGTGGCGCAGGTGCTCGTCGCGAGCGGCGCGATCAGCGAGGAGCAGGCCGCACGCGCGACTGCGGAGCGCTACGGACTCGCCTACATCGACCTGTCCGACTTCGAGGTGGACGCGCAGGCCGCCGCGCTGATCCGCCCGTCGGCCGCCAAGCGCTACCAGGCTGTGCCCGTCGGTCTCGCGGCCGGCGCGCTGCTGGTCGCGATGACCGACCCGGCCGACTCGCTCGCCCTGAACGACATAGCCGTGATGACGAAGCTCGAGGTTCAGCCCGCCGCCACCACGCGGTCCGGGCTCGAGGCGCTGCTGGCCAGGCTGGCCGAGGCGGCCGAGGGCGACGCCCCTGCGGCCTCCTCCCCGAAGCCGGCGGCCTCGTCGGCCGTGTTCTGGCAGGCCGGCTCCGAGGCCGGCGACGCGCTTCCGGCCAGCGACGCCGAGCTCACGGAGCTGCGCCGCAAGCTCGTCGGCGCGGAGGCCGAGCTGGTGAAGGCGCGCGCCGAGCTCGGCGCCACCGAGGCGGACCTGACCACGGCCCGAGCGAGCGCGACGGGCTCGAGCGCCGAGCAGGCGCAGCTGATCACCGAGCTGACCGCAGCGCGCGAGGCCGCCGAGCAGGCAAACACCGAGGTGGCCGAGCTGCGCGCACAGGTGGCATCCGCCGAGAGCGAGCTGGCGGACCTGCGCGAGAGCGCCGCAAGGGCAGCCGACGCCGACGCGGCCCGCGAGGCAGCGCAGGCCGAGCTCGCCACTGAGCGTGAGCGCGCCGCCGCCCGCGCCGCCGCGATCGAGTCCGAGCTGACCACGGAGCGCGAGCGCGCCGCCGCGCGGCTCGCCGCTGCCGAGGCCGAGCTGGCCGCGGAGCGCGACGCCGCCGCCGCCCGTGTGGCGGCGATCGAGGCCGACCTTGCCGCCGCGCGCGAGAACGCCTCCGCCCCCCAGGCGGAGGTCGAGGCGCTGCGCGAGCAGCTCACCGCCGCCACGGCCG
>JAXDIL010000156.1:0-9427 GCA_034664005.1 Thermoleophilaceae bacterium
CGAACGAGTACCCGGGCGTGTGCACGCCGATCACGCGCAGGCCCGCGTCGCGGTAGCGCCGATCCCACTCGAGCAGGTACGGAAGCGTGCGGAGCGAGTTCACGCGGGCGAAGTCGAAGAACTCGACCAGCACAACTTCACGCCCCATCAGCGTGTTCATGCGTAGGAACGCGACGTTCAGCCAGTCGAGCTCGCGAGGAAACTCGGGGGCATATATCTCTGCTTCGGAAGGTGGTCGCACGCGGGGAGAATGTCAATTGGGGCGCTCCGTGTGCTTGGTATAGGCTGCGACATCGCTCTGTCCGTGTCTCAGTAACCGATTCATCTCAGGAGGAGAGCAATGCGAAAGCTTCTGGTCCCAGTGCTTGCGCTCGCTGCCGTTCTTGCGGTAGTAGGCGTGGCCTTCGGAGCCAACACGTACAAGGTCCACAAGGCGGGCACCACGGCTAAGGGCAAGGGTTCCATTGCCAAGCCGATTCCCACCGGGATCGTGCTCGGCTTCCAGGTCGGCGAGTCCGATCCGACGAAGCGCGGCACGGTGATCGAGAAGTACGCGATCGGCGCCGAGGGGATCGTGGCCAACCCGAAGGGCGCGCCCAAGTGCGCGTTCGACGAGCTGAACGACCCGGGTCCCGTGCCCGCCAAGTGCAACAAGGCGCGCGTCGGCGGTGGGCTCGTGAAGAACGCTGCCGGTCCGAGCAACGACCAGTCGCTGTCGCACAGCTCGCCGTGCAACCTCAAGCTGGATCTCTACAACACCGGCTCGGGCATGGTCATCCACCTCGATAGCCAGAGCAAGCCCCCGCCCCCCGGTGGTTTCGATTCCGACGAGGTCGGCTGCCTCCTCCCGATCGACGGTCGGCACTCGATCAACGGCAAGTTCGTGAAGACCAAGATCGCCGGCAAGCCGGCCTCGGACTTCCGGTTCACCGTGCCGGAGAACCTGAAGCACCCGGCGCCGGGTGTTGACAACTCGATTCGCGAGTCGGTCAACAACATCCTGCTCAAGACGAAGGTCGTGAAGGGCAAGCGCGTCGGCTTCTACAACAAGGTCGGGTGCAAGGGCAACAAGCGCACGACCCGAGCCACGTTCACGACGGAGCAGACCGCCACGGCGGCACCGGCGACGTTCTCGGCGACCAAGCAGTCGAAGTGCTAGCCACGGCCTAGCCGCGGCTCTTGCTTACGGGGCGGCCTTCGGGCCGCCCCGTTTGCTTTCTAGTTGCCCAGCCCGAGCAGCAGCCTGGGAGAGACCCAGACCTCGATCGCCGCGGCGGCCAGGAGGATCGGCACGGCGATGGCGACCGTCACGAACGTGGCGGCGAGCAGCTCGTCCCAGGCGCCCCGGCGGCTCGCCACCATCCAGGCGGCCAGCGGCAGGAACAGCGCGAACAGCTCCGGCACGGCGTGGGGGAGAAGCGCGAGGATCAGGTTGCCCGGGCTGGTCCCGATCTGACCAGCGATCGAGGCGGCGCCGCCGCCGATCACGAAGGCCTGCGTGCCGAGCGAGAACGTCGTGGCGCAGACCACGAACACGATCGCGAACGGTCCGGCCTTCTCGTGGACCCACTTGGACACGCCGCTCCGATGCGAGGCCGACAGCGGCAGCGAGCTGCCTGCCATGAAGCCCGCGACGCAGGCGAGCGCGTGGAGCGCGAGCACGAGCGAGTTGCGGAACAGCACGTGCGCATAGTCCGCGAGCGATGTGTCGGCGTTGTAGCCCGGGATCAGGTAGATCGTCCGGTCCGGCGTCGTGAAGTTCGCCACCGCGTAGACGGCGAACAGGAGCGCCACCGCGATGGCGGCGCTGAGGAGGAACCAGGGGCGGAGGACTGCGCCCGGCTCTCGATTCCAGCGCGAGAGCGCAAGCTTGGTGTCGCGCATGCCCTGGACGAGCACGAGGTCGTTGACGCTCACTCCCACCGCATCGGCAGGTCCGGCGATTTGGTTGAGGCCGGGGGCCCTAGCCGATCGAGTCGACGAAGTCGACAGCTTCGGGGGCGCGAGAGCCCCGTCAGGCAAGGACGCAGTGAGCTACGCGTGCTCCGCACGCGAGCGAGCGAGGACGCCGCCTGGCGATGGCTATCGGGTCAGCCGATGCTGTCGACCATCTCGAGCTGGATGAGTCTGTTCAGCTCGACGGCGTACTCCATCGGCAGCTCCTTCGTGACCGGCTCGATGAAGCCGTTCACGATCATCGCCGCCGCCTCCTCCTCGGTGAGGCCGCGCGACTGCAGGTAGAAGAGCTGCTCGTCGGAGATCTTGCCGACCACGGCCTCGTGAGCCACGGTCACATGCGGGTTCTGGATCTGGATGTCGGGCCAGGTGTCCGACCGCGAGCGGTCGTCCATCATCAGGCCGTCACACTGCACGCGGGCCTTCGAGCCCTGCGAGTTGTGCCCCATGCGGACCAGCCCGCGGTAGCCCATGATCCCGCCGTCCTTGGAGATCGACTTGGCGAGGATGTTGGAGGTGGTGTTCGGCGCCAGGTGCACGACCTTCGCGCCGGTGTCCTTCCAGACGTCGCCGGAGGCGACGCCCACGTTCAGGTGGTCGGCGCGCGCGCCCTCCCCGATCAGGAACGAGCCGGGATAGAGCATGACCTTCTTGGCGCCCATGGAGCCGCCGACCCACTCGACGGTCCCGTTCGCCTCGACGATCGCGCGCTTCGTGTTCAGGTTGAAGACGTCCTTCGACCAGTTCTGCACGGTCGTGTAGCGCGCCTTCGCGCCCTCCTTGACGAAGATCTCGACGACGGCGGAGTGCATCGAGTTGACCGAGTAGGTCTGCGCTGTGCAGCCCTCGATGTAGTTCACCTCGGAGCCCTCGTCGGCGATGATCAGCGTGTGCTCGAAGGTGCCCTCGTTGGCGCCCTCCATGCGGAAGTAGGCCTGGAGCGGAAGGTCGACCTTCACGTCCTTCGGCACGTACAGGAACGAGCCGCCTGACCAGACGGCGCCGTGCAGCGCCGAGAACTTGTTGTCCTGCGGCGGCACGCACTTGTTCATGAAGTACTCGCGCACGAGGTCCTCGTGCTCGGTGACCGCCGTGTCCATGGCGCAGAAGATGATTCCCTGGTCCGCGTACTCCTGCTTGAGCCCCTCGTAGAAGGGCTCCTGGCGCCACACGCCGATGACGCCGGCGAGGTGCTCGCGCTCGGCCTGGGGGATGCCCAGCTTCTCGAAGGTGTCCTTCTGCTCCTGCGGGACGTCGTCCCAGCTGTCCCAGCGGCCCGCCTCGGGCGGCGAGTAGAGCACGAGCTCCGACAGGTCGAGGTCCGAGAGGTCGACTCCCCAGGTCGGAATCGGCTTGCGCTCGAAGATCTCGTAGGACTTGATGCGCTTCTCGCGCATCCAGTCGGGCTCGCCCTTGATCTTGGAGAGCTCGACGATTACCTCGCGCGAGATCCCCTTCTTGGCGACGAGCTGTCCCTGCTCGTCCTCCTTAATCGGGCTGGGCTTGGCGATGCGGGTCTTGTCAGTGGCTGCCATCCCCACCAACGATAGCGGCTCCGGAGGCTTTCCAGACCGCCCAGCTAGGAGTTAGGCTACCCTAATGCGCATGCTCAGAAAGATGGCGACCCTGGCGGTGACCGCGGCCCTTGGCGCCGGCGCCGCGATCGGCATCGCGGCCTGCGGCGAGGACCGCGGCGGCGAGGTGAAATTCGACAGCGGAACCAGCACCGGCGGCACGGGCACCGAGGGCACGACCGGGACCACCGGGACGGAGACGGGCGGGACCGGGACCACGGGCACCGAGACGAGCGGCAAGAAGTCGTATTAGATGTCCCGCCGCGCTCTCCTCGCAGTCGTGATCGGCGGGGCCGCCCTGGTCGTGGCGGCCCTCGTCGGCGTGGTGATGGCGACCTCCGGCTCCTCGTCGGACGGCCTCGTGCTCTACTCGGCGCGCTCCCACTACGGGGAGGAGGAGCCCTTCGAGCGCTTCGCCAAGGCCACGGGCACCGACCTGACGCTGCGCGGCGGCTCGGCGTCGGAGCTCTACGAGCGGCTTCGCTCAGAGGGCTCCAACACGCCGGCCGACGTGCTGATCACGGTCGACGCGGCGAACCTCTGGCGCGCCAAAGAGGCGGGCCTGATCGACTCGTGGAAGCCGCTCACGCTCCGCGCGCGGACGATCATGCGCTCGACCGAGCGCACCGAGCCGACAGACGTGACGACCTACGAGGGCCTCGGCGATCCGCGCTGGAAGGGCAAGCTCTGCCTGCGCTCCGGCACGAGCGAGTACAACGTCTCCTTCGTCGCCGACCGCCTCGCGAAGGACGGCCGGCCGGCCACCGAGCGCATGCTGCGGCGCTGGCTGGCGAACGATCCGACCATCCTCGGCTCGGACACCGACGTGCTCGAGGCGATCGCGGACGGCGACTGCGACGTCGGCTTCACCAACACCTACTACCTCGGCCGTGAGCTGGCAGAGAAGCCGGACTTCCCGGTCGCGCCCGTGTGGGCCGACCAGCAGGGCCGCGGCACGCACGTGAACCTGTCCGGTATCGGAGTCGTGCACGTGTCCGACCACGCCGACGAGGCGCGCAAGCTGATCGAGTACCTGCGCGAGCCGCTCCAGCAGGAGGAGTTCGCGCAGAACAACCACGAGTATCCGGTCGTCGCGGGCGCCAAGCCCTCGAAGGAGATCGGTCAGTTCGGCACCTTCAAGCGCGACATGATCGACGTCGATGGCGCCGGGGCGCACCTCGACGAGGCGCTCAAGCTGATGGATCAGGTGGGGTGGGACTGAGGACGACGGTGCTGTGCGCCGTCCTGGTGGCCGGCCCTCTGGTCGGCCTCCCGCTCTCGTTCGCGCTCGCGCCCGGAGGGCTCAACGAATTCTCAGGCTTTCTTCCGGAGGCGGTCCAGGCGACGTTCTGGCTGCTGCTCGGCGTGGGCACCGGCACGCTGGTGCTCGGTACCGGCCTCGCCGCGCTCGTGTCCTTCTTCGAGTTCCCGGGCCGGCGCTGGATCGAGTGGGTGCTGGTGCTCCCGCTGGCGATGCCGAGCTACGTGTTCACGCTGTTCGCGCTGGGGCTCGACGTGCCGGGTATCCGCTCGACGCTCGGCGCTGTCTGCATCTTCACGCTCGTGCTGTACCCGTACGTGTATCTGCTGGCGCGCGCCGCGTTCCTGAGCCAGTCGCGCACGCTGCTCGAGGCGGCGCGCGGCCTCGGGCTCTCGCGCGCGCGGGCCATCCTCCGCGTCGGGCTGCCGCTGGCGCGGCCCGCGATCCTCGGCGGCGTGGCGCTCGCGCTGATGGAGGCGCTGGCCGACTTCGGCACCGTGAACCTGCTCGGCGTGCGCACCTTCACGGACGCGATCTACCGCGTCTGGTTCAACGCCTTCGAGCGCGACGCCGCGATGCAGCTCGCCACCCTGCTCGTCACGGTGACGCTCACGCTGCTCGTGCTGGAGCGGCTCGCGCGCGGGCGTGCGCGGCACGCGCAGCTCGCCGCGCGCGGCGATCTCGTGCCGCCGGTGCGGCTGCACGGCGTCGCCGCGCTGGCCGCGGCGCTGCTGCCGCTCGCGCTGGTCGGGCTCGTGGTGCTCGCGCCGCTGGCGCAGCTCACCGCGTGGTCGCTCGACTCGATCCAGAACGGGCTGCTGCCGCCCGAGTTCGCCGCCTCGACCCGGAACAGCCTCCTGCTCGCGGGCATGAGCGCGGTGCTCGTGCCGGCGGTCGCCCTCCTGCTCGCCTACGCGGCGCGCGCGAGCGGCGCCAAGCTCGCTGCCGGCGCGGCGCGCACCGCTACGATCGGCTACGGGCTGCCGGGCTCTGTCGTCGCCGTGGCGGTGATCGTTCCTCTCGGCTGGCTCGATCGGCGCATGGACGGGGCTTTTGGCACAGGACTACTCCTAACGGGCACGGTGATCGGACTCTTCTACGCCTATCTCGTTCGCTTCCTCGCGCTTGCGTGGGGGGCCATCGAGTCGAGCCTGCTGCGCGTGCCGCGCCAGCTCGACGAGGCGGCGCGCGGCCTCGGCGCCGACAGGCTCGACGTGCTCGCTCGCGTGCATGTGCCGCTCGTTCGCGCCGGGCTCGCCACCGCGGCGCTGCTCGTGTTCGTCGAGGTGATGAAGGAGCTGCCCGCGACGCTGCTGCTGCGGCCGCTTGGCGGCGACACGCTGGCGATCGCCGTCTGGCAGGCCACGACCGAGTCGCTCTTCCGCACGGCCGCGCTTCCGGCGCTCATGATCGTGCTGGTGGGACTGCTGCCGGTCGCGCTGATGATCCGGCTGTCCGGACGTCTCGGCGCCAGCGAGGTCGAGGCCTCGCCGGCCGCGGCCGCGTGGGTGGACGACGCCGAGCTTGTGGGTGCGGCATGAGCCACGTACGGCTGCGTGGGCTGTCGAAGTCGTTCGGGTCGGTGCCGGCCGTGCGCGAGCTGAACCTCGACATCGAGCACGGCGAGCTGCTCGCGGTGCTCGGGCCGTCGGGCTGCGGCAAGACGACGCTGCTGCGGATGGTCGCCGGCTTCGAGCGCCCCGACGCGGGCTGCGTGGTGGTCTCGGACGAGGTGGTCGCCGGGCCCGGCCGCATGGTCCCGCCCGAGAAGCGCAAGGTCGGCATGGTCTTCCAGGACTACGCGCTGTTCCCTCACCTGACGGTGGAGGGAAACGTGGCGTTCGGGCTCTCCACGCGCCCGCGCGAGGAGCGCGACGCGCTCACGCGACGGACGCTCGAGCTGGTCGGGCTGCAGCACAAGGCGAGCGGCCCCGTGTACGAGCTGTCGGGCGGTGAGCGCCACCCGCTGGCGCGCGCGCTCGCGCCCGAGCCGGAGCTGGTGCTGCTGGACGAGCCCTTCTCCAACCTGGACGCCAGCCTGCGCGCCGGCCTGCGCCGCGAGGTGGAGCTGATCCTGCGCGATGCCGAGGCGACCGCGCTGCTCGTGACGCACGACCAGGAGGAGGCGCTCTCGCTGGCCGACCGGGTCGCGGTGATGCGCGACGGCTCGATCGTGCAGGTGGGCCCGCCCGTGGAGGTCTACGGCTCACCGGCCACGCGCTGGGCCGCGCAGTTCGTGGGCGAGGTGAACGTGCTGTCCGGCGTGGCGCGTGGTGGTGGCGTCGAGACGGAGCTCGGCATCTTCGACCTGCGCGAGCCCGCCAGCGGATCCGTCCACGTCGCGGTGCGCCCAGAGCAGCTCGAGCTGAGCACGCGCGACGCCGGCAACGCCGAGGTCATCGCACGCGAGTTCCGCGGCCACGACGTGCTCTACCGCCTGCGCCACGAGGGCGGCAAGACGCTGCTGGTGCAGCTGCCGTCACTCGAGCTGCACGAGGTGGGGGACGCGGTCTTCGTGAGGCCGGCCTCACCGGCGGCGGTGACCGCTTTGACGGACTAGGACGGGCTGCGACACGCTGAGGTGGTCTCGGATCTCGTCCGCAGGGAAGCGCTCACCCGGAACCGTGACGTCGACCCTGAAGAACGCGGCGTCGGTATCGCGGGCGGCGACCGCCAGGTGGAACACGTAGCGTCCGCCTCGCAGCCGGTGCCGCTCGTCCGTCGGTACAGGCCATACCTGAATCGCCACCGGCGGTTGGTGAGCCTCGGGGTCGGCCTCGGGGCACCGTCCGCGAATCGCGAGCAGGTCGACGTGACGAGCGAGTCCTGGCGGGATCGTGATGCGAGTGAGCGCCCCACCGGCGTCTCCCTGCGTGCTTGACCAGCGAAGCGGGACGACGTCGAGCGTGCGCTGAGACCCCGCCTCGTCCAGCGCTTCGAGCGAGAGGAACAGCACCTCCACGTCATCGGCGGATCTCCTACCGGCCGAGTTCTCCACGCGCAGGCGCACCCAGTGGCTCTCCCACTGGTCCTCGCCGTGGCGACTCCACATGCCCCGCATGAAGTCGGGAGGCTCGAGTGATGGGTCGAACGCGAGCGAGAGAACAGGCCGTCGTTGCCGCTCCCGGCGCTCGCCCCGCCAGGCGATTCCGAGCGCTGCTGCCACCGCACAGAATGTTCCACTCGCCTGGAGCCAGGCCAGAGTGTCGGCGATGACAACGACTTGGCGCATCGCACGTCGAGTCTCTCATAGGCTCCGCCCATGAAGCTCTACGTCTGCTGGGGAACGTTCCGGTCGCCGCGACCCGGCGGCCATCCATGCCGGAACGCCCACGAGGCCCTGAAGGATGCGGGCTGGAACCCCGATGTCGAGAAGGCCTACGGCCTCGGCATCCTGGGCGACGCGCTCAACCCGACCCGCCGCAAGGTGCGGCGCGTGAGCGGCCAGAACATGGTGCCCGTCCTCGTCACCGACGAGGAAGAGGTGATCTCGGGCTCGGACAAGATCGCCAGCTGGGCGCGCGACAACCCTGCGAGCGGCGCCGACCGCGCCTGAGCTAGCGGAACCGCGCCATCGCGGCTACCGTGAAGTGGTGTTGCTCCGTGCCGCGCCACTTCTGGCCGTATGCGTGAGCCTCTGCGCGGCCGAGGCGGCGCTGGCTGTGCCTGACTACGACGGCGACGGGGCGACCGACGCCGACTGCAGGCCGCTCGACCCGAACGTCCATCCTGCCGCGCCCGACAGGCCCGACCTCGGCATCACGGACTCGAACTGCGACGGCGTCGACGGCAACCTGGCCACGGCGTACTTCGTGTCGCCGAACGGGAGCCTCGCGGGAAGCGGCTCGAAGGACGCGCCGTTCCTCAAGGTTCAGCAGGGGATCAACGCGGCGGCCGCGGCGATGCCTCGGCGCGACGTCTACATCCAGGGCGGGTCCTACGACGACGAGCATCTCAACCTCGAGAGTGGGGTGAGCCTGTACGGCGGCTACATCGCAGGCGGCGGGCGGAACCTGTCGGACACCACGATCACCGGGACGAACCTCCTGCCCGAGACGGTCTTCGCGGACGGGGCCACCGGAGTCGTCCTCCAGGCACTGAAGATCATCGGCCCGAACGTACCGGGCACCGGAGCCAGCGCCTATGGAATTCGAGCCATCGGCGGTTCGTCGCTCGTCCTGGAGGCGGTCCAGGTGACGGCGGGGAACACGATCGGCGGGGCCGCCGGCTCCACGGGTGGTCTGGGCGCGTCGGGCACCTCCGGCGGTTGCGGCGGGCTGCTCGGCGTCTGCGACTCCGGCAGCGCGGGTGGTATCGGAGGCCCCGGCCAGGGCGGACGCCACGGCGGGAAGGGCGCCGACGCGCCGACAGCCACGAACACGAACGGCGCGACTGGCGACGCCGGAGTGGCCGGCAGTCCAGGGCCGGGCGCCGGCGGCTCGGGTGGAAGCTGCGTCACCCTCGGATGCCTCGATCGAAACGGCGGTAACGGCTCTGACGGCGCCACCGGCTCGCTCGGCCCCCAGGGTGCTAACGCGGCCTTCAGTAGCAACAACGCTGGAGCCACGTGGTCGAACGGGGGCTCGGGACCCCACGTCGCACAAGCGGGCGGGAGCGGCACCGCGGGCTCCGGTGG